>CAIZPZ010000138.1:0-8102 GCA_903934975.1 uncultured Actinomycetes bacterium
CAGACCAAGGAATGCGTGAAGCAATTGCGCAAGCTCCAGTAGGCGATGATGTCTATAGCGATGATCCAACTGCTAACTCACTCGAGGAACGTGTTGCCGCACTCTTTGGAAAAGAGGCTGGGCTATTTACCCCAACTGGTTCACTCGCAAATCAATTATCTATTCGCTCATTAGTCTCCCCCGGCGAAGAACTTCTTGCTGAGACAAATTCACACATTGTCCGCGCAGAACTAGGCGCTGCTGCAGTATTTAGTGGAATAACAACTCGCACATGGCCTGCGCGCAATGGTTTGCTCAAGGCATCCGATGCACTTGAAATTGCCAGACCAGATTCAGGACCTTACTTAGTTTCTACGACAGCAATCGCTGTTGAAAATACTCATAATTTTGGTGGCGGAACGGTTCAACCCATCGATCAAATAAAAGAACTGCATGCAGGTGCATCTAAGTTGGGAGTGCACTTACACCTAGATGGTGCACGAATTTGGAATGCTCATATTGCAAGTGGCGTCTCGTTTCTTGAATATGGAAAGTATTTCGAAACAATCAGCGTCTGTCTATCAAAAGGTCTAGGGGCACCTGTTGGTTCATTGATGCTCTCAACGAAAGATCGCATTACAAAATCTCGCGTATGGCGTAAGCGCTACGGCGCGGGCATGCGCCAAATTGGAATTCTGGCAGCAGCTGGACATTACGCACTGGATAACAACATTCAACGCTTATCTCAGGATCACGGTCGTGCAAAAAAATTAGCTTTGGCTCTATCAAAAGTTGACTCAACACTGATTGATCCAGAAACAGTTGTAACGAATATCGTCGGATTAGATCTAGCAGGTTTACCATTTTCTGCTGCTGAACTTGCAACACGATGCAAAGCTCAAGGATTACTGATTAGCGCATTGGGTCCAAAATATGCACGCTTAGTAACTCATATGAATTTCGATGATGCGCAATGCGATGAAGCAATTGAAATTCTAAAGAAAGCCCTCGTGGCTCAGTAGCCATTCTTTTTTATCGAGGCCGTAAGCATAATTTCCAAGGGCTCCACCAGTTTTTACAATTCGATGGCAAGGGACAACCAACATAATCGCATTCTTTGCACATGCACTTCCCGCTGCACGCACTGCATCAGGGCTTCCAGCGCGGGAAGCAAGGTCTGCGTAAGAGATGACTTTTCCAGCGCTGACTTTGCGCATTGCTTTCCATGCAGCTTGTGAAAAATGAGCCCCAGGCTGGCGAACTTTTATTGCATTGATGGCAGAGATATCTCCATCAAAATAATCATTGAGTAATTCACTAATTTTTGGAATTGCCTTCACGCTTTTTACTTCACGAAGCTGATCATCAGAATCAAGAGAGGCTTTTAGCGCTGTAACATTTGAAAGATTTATACCTAAAACAATATCTTCATCAGCAATAATATTGAGAGTTCCAATGGGCGTCTTGTGAGATGTCAGAAGGAGCGTCACGCAGATAAAATTAGCGGTCGCGAAGCATCTCCGCAACCAAAAATGCGAGCTCTAGCGATTGGGCATGATTGAGTCGTGGGTCGCACGCAGTCTCATAGCGTGTCGATAGATCCTCGTGAGAAATCTGTTCTCCACCACCAACACATTCAGTGACATCATCACCGGTAAGTTCAATGTGAATTCCACCGGGATGAGTTCCAAGTGCTTTGTGAACTTCGAAGAAGCCCTTTACTACATCCATAACATCATCAACACATCGTGTCTTATAACCCGTTGGGGCTTCATAGGTATTGCCGTGCATTGGATCGCATACCCACAAAACCTGCGCACCAGATTTTGTAACACCTTCAACAAGAGCAGGTAGTACTTCGCGAATCTTGCCCGCACCCATACGAGTAATGAAAGTGATTCGACCTGGTTCGCGATTAGGATCAAGTTTTTCAATGAGTGCAAGTGCATCTGCAACAGTTGATTTTGGTCCAAGCTTTATTCCAATTGGATTTCTTACCTTTGATGCAAAATCAACATGTGCGCCATCGAGTTGACGAGTGCGCTCACCAATCCAAATGAAGTGGCCAGAGACATCATATGGATCACCTGTTCGTGAATCGATACGAGTCAGCGCCTTCTCGTATTCAAGAATGAGTGCTTCATGACTTGAATAGAAATCAACAGTCTTGAAAGCCTCAGGATCAACTCCTGCAGATTTCATGAAAGAGAGTGCGCGTCCAATTTCATTCGCCATCTTTTCATAACGTTCGCCAACGGATGAATCGCGGATAAATCCCTTATTCCATTCGTGTACCTGACGAAGATCGGCAAAACCACCTTGCGTAAATGCGCGCACAAGATTGAGCGTCGAGGCAGATGTGTTGTAGACGCGTACCAAACGGTTTGGATCCGGGGTACGAGACTTCTCAGTAAATTCGAGATCATTGACCGCATCTCCGCGATATGCAGGAAGTGTTACATCTCCACGAGTTTCCATATCGTTAGAACGAGGTTTTGCGAACTGACCAGCCATACGGCCAACTTTTACTACCGGCAGGCTTGAGTGATACTGCAAAACTGCAGCCATTTGAAGAATTGTCTTGATGCGATTGCGAATTGAATCTGCAGTTGCGCCACTAAAAGTTTCTGCGCAATCTCCACCTTGTAACCAGAATGCACGACCTGCTGCAGCTTCTGCAATCTGTGCTTTTAGATTGTCACATTCACCAGCGAAGACAAGTGGTGGAAAAGATTTGAGTTCTGCGACTGCACTTTTGATTGCTGCGCCTTCAGGACCTCCTGGCCATTGCGGTTGCTGGGCAGCGACAAGGCCAGGAGTGAAGAGATTATCTAGAGTGCTCATAGGGATAAGAATAGAAGATTCATTGGCAATCGCGGAGTGCGATTATCCAAAGAAAATCTCTGACTCCTTATAGAACTCAACGGGAACTGTCTTTAGCTTCTCAGTAGCTGATGCCAATGGGACGCGGGCAATTGTGGTGCCATGAAGTGCAACCATCTTGCCGAAGTCGCCTTCGTGAACTGCTGTAATTGCATGAAGACCAAAGCGAGTAGCAAGGACTCGGTCAAATGCTGATGGTGTTCCACCGCGTTGAATATGTCCAAGTACTGATGTACGCGCTTCTTTGCCAGTCTTTGCTTCAATTTGGGCTGAAAGCCATTCGCCAATTCCAGATAGTTTTACGTGACCGAATGCATCAAGTGTCTGATCTTTTGTCAGCATGTCACCATCTTGAGGAATCGCACCTTCTGCAATAACAATTATCGGCGCAAATCCACTCTTGAATCGTGATTCAACCCATTCGCAAACTTTATCAACTGAGAACTTTACTTCTGGAATCAAAATACATGCAGCTCCTCCGGCAATACCAGAGTGCAATGCAATCCAACCTGCGTGGCGACCCATAACTTCAACTACGAGCGCACGGTGGTGAGATTCTGCAGTTGTATGGAGGCGATCGATTGCCTCCATGGCGATATTTACTGATGTATCAAAACCGAATGTGTAATCAGTATTGTTGAGATCGTTATCGATTGTCTTTGGAACACCAATGACTTTTACTCCGAGTGCATCAAGCTTTGTTGCAACTCCAAGAGTGTCTTCGCCGCCAATAGCAATGAGAGCGTCGATTCCAGCCTTAGCAAGATTTTCTTTAATCTTTTCTACGCCATTTTCAATCTTGAATGGATTAGTGCGTGATGAGCCAAGAATTGTTCCACCGCGAGGCAAAATTCCACGAGTTGTAGCAAGAGTGAGTTCCATTGTCAGTCCCTCTAGTGGACCCTTCCAACCATCTCTAAATCCAACAAATTCATAACCGTATTCTTTTACGCCCTTGCGGACTACTGCACGAATTACGGCATTGAGACCAGGGCAATCTCCGCCACCTGTGAGGACACCAATACGCATCTTTATAACTCCAAAATATCTAGATTCTTATCCAGATTCGATGAATAAGTGAGGGAATACATCACGCTCACTTGTGGTCAACGTTGACTGGCACAGTCTAACCTTTACCTATGGCAAAGGAACAATTAATCGCAGGCGTAGATTCATCAACCCAATCGGTCAAGGTTGTCATTCGTGATGCAGCCACTGGCGCACTCAAGCGAGAGGGACGCGCATCTCACCCCGATGGTACGGAGGTAGATCCCACCGCGTGGAAAGTCGCACTCGATGCCGCACTTGTTGAAGCAGGTGGACTAAGCGATGTTGAGGCAATCTCAATTGGTGGCCAGCAACATGGAATGGTTGCACTCGATAGTGATGGCGAAACAATTCGTAAAGCACTTTTATGGAATGACACACGCTCTGCATCTGCTGCCGATGATTTGAATAAAGAACTTGGCGGCAATGCAGAAACTGCTCGCAAAGTCGGCTCAGTTTTAGTTGCATCATTTACAGCAACAAAACTTCGTTGGATGGCAGATAACGAAAGTGCTAATGCTGCAAAAGTTGCTGCAGTTGCGCTTCCCCACGACTGGCTGTCTTGGCAGTTACAAGGAGCAAAAGATTTTTCAACTCTCTTTACAGATAGAAGTGACGCTTCGGGTACTGGGTATTTTGATCCCGCAACATCGCATTACCGCGAAGATATTGTGAAGTTAGCTCTTCGCCATGATTCCGATGTTTATCTCCCGAAGATAATTGCTCCATCATCATTTGGTGGCGAGACATCTGGTGGAATTCCAATCGCGCCAGGTGCTGGCGATAATGCAGGCGCAGCACTTGGTCTACAAGCGGAGCCTGGCGATGTTGTCGTATCTCTTGGAACAAGTGGAACTGCATTTGCTGTCTCTGAGACACCAACCCATGATGCAAGTGGTGCAGTAGCTGGATTTGCCGATGCAACAGGGCGTTTCTTGCCTCTTGTATGCACTCTCAACGCTGCTCGAATATTTGATGCTGCAGCTGCAATCCTTGGAAAGAGTCACGATGAAGTTGGTCAATTAGCACTCGCTGGTGAACCTGGCGCTCATGGACTCACACTATTGCCATATTTCGAAGGTGAACGCACACCTAATCGCCCACATGCAACAGGTGTATTTGATGGAATGAATATTTCAAATTCAAATCAAATCGATATCGCTCGAGCAATGATTGAAGGAATGCTTGCAGGACTTGCAGATGCAGTTGATGCACTCGTTGCACTTGGCGTCAATGTAAATCGAATTCTTCTGATTGGCGGCGCTGCAAAGAATCCTGCAATTGCACCTATTGCAAGTGCACTCTTCGGTCGCGAAGTATTACTTCCACCACCTGGTGAATATGTTGCTAATGGTGCAGCAAAACAAGCTGCATGGGCGCTACTTGGTGGAGCAACTGCACCTACATGGGATCTCGGTGAAATTTCGCGTCATAGCGCTAAACCAACACCACATGTGATGGATAAGTATCGAAGCCTCAAAGCTCGTACGGAGAATTGGTAATCCATATCTTTTCAGGTACATTCGCATAACAATGACGCGTCGTAACTGGATTCTTTTCGCACTCACAGGTTTCTTGTGGGGAATCCCGTACCTCTTTATCAAAGTTGCAGTACGCGACTACTCACCGGCTCTCGTTGTCTGTGGTCGCACACTCATTGGCGCAGCAATTCTTATTCCCATTGCAATGAAAATGGGCTCTCTGCGTTCGGCTCTCAAGGGAATTCGCTATGTCATCCCATACGCATTCGCCGAAATGGTTGGACCTTGGATTCTCATCACCACTGCAGAAACAAGAATTAGTTCGGGTCTTGCAGGACTTCTCGTTGCAACCGTTCCAATTTGGTCAACAATTCTTACATCTCTACACGGCGATAGAAGCGTATGGAAACCTCGTCGCCTTTTCGGCATCGGTATCGGATTCATAGGGGTTATTGCCCTAGTTGGAATTGAAAGCATTACGGGAACAAGTGATCCATTAGCAATTGGTGCAGTGATTCTCGCTTCAATCCTCTATGCATTTGCCACTATTCGTGTGACTCGCGCACTTCCAGGAGTTTCGGGCATCGCAATCAATGGCGTTGCAATGCTCATTACTGGAATTTTCTATTTGCCTCTAGCAATAATTCAATGGCCAACGCAAACTCCATCGGCCGCATCAACTTATTCCCTTATTTCTCTAGGAGTATTTTCTACTGCAATGGCCTTTGCGCTCTTCTTTATAGTTATGGACGAGATCGGGCCTGCTCGTGCATCCCTTGTTACCTATATGAATACAGCAGTAGCTGTTATCTTGGGAGTAATTATTTTGTCTGAACCACTTACCCTTGGAATCATTGTTGGACTTCCACTTGTATTAGTTGGTTCTTATCTTGCAAGCCGTAAAGAAAAGGTTTAGTTCTTCTCTCCAAAGCCAAGTTTTTCTAGAAGTTTTGGATCTCTCTGCCATTCTTTAGATACCTTGATGTGCAGTCCAAGGAATATTCGTGCCGCTAGCTCACGTTCAATATCAGCGCGTGCTCGAATGCCAATATCTTTGAGGCGCTCACCTTGATGTCCCAAAAGAATTGCTCTCTGTGAATCACGCTCCACGTGGATCGTTGCATGAATATCAAAGAACGGGCGTGAACCTTTTTCTTCACGTTCTGAAATCTCATCAATGGTAACCATAATTGAATGTGGTAATTCTTCACGAGCATCGCGCAGTGCAGCTTCGCGGATAAGTTCACAAATGAGTTGTTCACTACCTTGATCACTTGTCATTCCAGCTGGGTAATACTCAGGTCCTTGTGGAAGATTTTTTCCAATGAGTTCACTCAGTAAATCAATTTGTTCATGAATTGCAGCAGATACAGGGATGATTTCATCCCATGTGAAACCTTTAGCTAAATCCATAATGCCCGCAAGGCGAAGTGCTAGTTTCTCTTTTGAAATCAGATCTGTCTTTGTAATAACTGCGAATTTCTTAGCCTTGGGATGCTTAGCAATTTCTGCTGCAAGGAAAACGTCACCTGCTCCTGATGTTTCATCGGCAGGAATGCACATGAGCACTAAATCAACTGAATCCATACTCTCGCCAACAACTGCGTTGAGACGATGGCCTAGGAGAGTCTTTGGCTTATGAATTCCGGGTGTATCTACAAGTACTGCTTGAAACTCTGGACGGTGAACTATTCCCCGGATCGCATTACGAGTTGTGTTGGGATGATGCGAAGTTATTGCGATCTTGCTTCCAACGAGAGCGTTGATAAGTGTGGATTTTCCAACGTTTGGGCGGCCAACAATGGCTACAAAGCCCGAACGGAATTCACTCATGGACTTATTCTCTCATTGAAAATTGGAGACAAACTCCATTGCATCAGGAACCGATGTGACAATCTCTGCTGCACGTTCCCCAATGAGGCGATGACAACCTTCACTCGTTGGCGAATTTATTGGTCCCGGAATTGCCATTACAGGTCTCATTAACTCTGCTGCATCACGGGCTGTCCGAAGCGATCCACTCCTAAATGCAGCCTCAACAACAAGTGTCGCCTTGGAAAGTGCTGCAATGAGTCGATTACGAGTCAGAAAGCGCGCAGGAATGGCATGAACTCCTGGCATTACTTCACTAATGATTGCTCCGTTTTCCAATATTTGTTCAAAGAGTCGTACGTTGCCAGCGGGATAGTTGATATCTAAACCAGTTGCAACAACAGCGATAGTTATACCTTCTGCAATAACTGCCCCTTTATGTGCATGGGTATCAATTCCATATGCACCGCCACTCACCACTGCCCATTCGCGATCTACAAATCCTGCAGCGAAATCACTGGCTATTCGCATTCCATATGGAGTTGGATTTCGGGTTCCAACAATGGCAAGGGAGGAATGAGTCAAAATATCAGAATTGCCTTTTACCGTGAGAGCGATTGGAGGAGCGGCTAAATCATCTAGTTGTTGGGGCCAACCATTTTCTTCTGGAGTAAGAAACTGACTATGCGACTCTTCAATTGTTCTCAAAATATCGCAAGCGCGTGCGCTACGAATTTTTCCAATTGTTTTTTCATATTTGACTAGGTCATAACCTCCAGAAACAACTCTTTCATACACTTTGAGTGCGCCATCGCTAAATACTTCTTGTGCCCAAAAAGTGGTTCCACCTTCGATGCTGGCAAAAAGTATTGCCCTGGCTTCCCGTTCGTTCACTTTTGA
>CAIZPZ010000139.1:0-2568 GCA_903934975.1 uncultured Actinomycetes bacterium
AAAACTAAATCAGCGCCCGCAGCAATATAGGCAAGGGCTCGATCTATGGCGCTATCAATGCCTTCATTAGCGATTGCATCCGTACGCGCCATAATCTGAAAAGAATCATCTGTGCGTGCATCTACCGCTGCTTTGATGCGGTCAACCATTTCGCCCTTGCTTACAATTTCTTTATTAGGACGGTGTCCACAGCGCTTAGCGCCAACTTGATCTTCAATATGCATGGCTGCTGCGCCAGCTTTGATTAGATCTTTTACTGTACGGCCAATATTGAAAGCAGATGGTCCAAAGCCAGTATCAGCATCTACTAATAAAGGCGTATCGCAGACATTAGTTATACGACGTACATCAACTAAAACATCTTCAAGAGTTGTAATACCTAGATCAGGAAGACCGAGAGAACCTGCTGCAACTCCCCCACCAGATAAATAGATTGCTTTATATCCTGCTCGCTGCGCAAGGAGTGCGTGATTGGCGTTTATTGTGCCGACAATTTGCAATGGTTTTTCATCGGCAAGGGCTTTTACAAAACGTGCACCAGCTGAAAGCGTGGTCATATAGGTAGTCTACACATTCAAACTAAGGGCTGCTAATGCGCCGTTGACGATTGAACCTGAATCAAGATCATGAATCTTGTAAAGATCTTGAATTGTTCCTGATTGACCGAATGTATCTACGCCCATTGCAACTTGTGGCATACCTAATGCAGAACCCAGCCACGCCATTGCATGTGATGCACCATCATGAATTGAAACAATTGGTGCGCGCTCTGTAAATATTGGACGAAGTGCACCAGGAAAAGATGGAGTACTTGCAGTGCGAATTCCTTGTTTCAAAGTGCGCTGCCAACTGCCATACAAGCGACCAGGTGAAGTTATATCTACAACGTGTGCGATAACTCCTTCACTTGCTAATTCTTTTGCAGCCTCTAATACTTCAGGCATAACCGCACCTGTTCCAACGAGGTGAACAACAGGTGCATTTGTATCTTCAATTGTTACACCAGCAGTATTGCGCCCATCTACTAATCGATAAGCCCCAGCTAATACTTGTGAGCGAAGAAGGGCTTCACCTAAACGATCGCGCGCATCATTGAAAGGTGTTTGATCAATGGGGCGAGTTGTTAGACGGAAATAAAAGGCGAGTTCACTTGGTCGCAAATCAGGAGTTGTATCACTCTTGCTACCCGCAACGTGTGCGATTGCATCACAGAGCATCCAATCAAGTGCTTGGGCATATGCCGGTTCCATAAGAACAACACCTGGTAATTCCATTCCAACAGATGGCGTAATTGTTGATTGATGTGCGCCACCTTCTGGCGCAAGAGTTACACCTGATGGAGTTCCAGTAATAATAAATTTCGCACCTGAATAGACACTATAAATAAATGCATCCAGACCGCGTAATACGAATGGGTCATAGACGGTACCAATTGGAATAAGTGGTTGATTGGAATGATCATATGAAAGTCCGAGCATTCCAAGGAGCATGAACAAATTCATCTCACTGATACCAAGTTCGATGTGTTGGCCTGTTGGACCTTCAGCCCATTTGAGAATGGGATCTTCATTCCAGCGACGTAATTCTTTTGGATGAAATACGCCGGTACGGTTGATAAATCCACCAAGGTTTGTTGAAGTTGCAACATCGGGCGCTGTAGTTACGAGGTAGGGACGAATTGCTTCATCCCGACTTATCTCGCTAAGGACTCGACCAAAAACTTCCTGAGTTGAAATAGTTCCAGTGCTCTTCACATTTGTTGTTATTGGAATTACTGCATTGATCTGGGCAACAGGGTCGGGGCGTTTGAGTTCTGCGCTGCGAAGAGCGAGGAATTTGCCTGCATCACTTGTTAGATCAAAGCCATCCCATTCATTTTCTGGCGTGCGTCCTAATTCTTTGCGCAATACATTGATTTGTTCAGTAGACATCTGCGCTGAGTGATTACGTGGGTCTCCCGCCATCGGTAGTCCCCAACCCTTTACTGTGTATGCAAATACAACACTTGGACGAGCGGTCTCTGCATCGCATTCTTGGAATGTTTCAACAAGGGATTCAATATTGTGACCACCAAGGTCGCTAAGAATTTCAAAGAGTTCAGTATCGCTATATCGCTTGAGGTGTTCTTCAACTCCCTTTGGGGCACCATCTAGAAAACGTGCACGTAGTTCTTCAATCTTCTGACCATACAAAGATTGGTATTGCTCGTTAGGAATATCGTCAAACCATTGCTTGAAAGATTCACTGCCGGCAACTGCAAAAGCCTTCTTGAGTTTAGAACCATATTTGACTTCAGCTACGTGCCAACCAGCTGCCTCAAATTGTGCGCGCCATTGCGCAATACGAATACCTGGAATCACGCGGTCCAATGATTGACGATTGAAGTCGACAACCCACATAACATTTCCAACACCATCTGTTGCAGGATCTGCTACCGCCTCCCAAATGTTTCCTTCATCTAACTCGGCATCACCAATGAGGGCGATAAAGCGTGAGTGAGGGCGTGCACCAAAGTGAGCATCAACATAACGACGAGTAACTCCGGCAAATAGTGGAGCAGCAGCGCCT
>CAIZPZ010000140.1:0-4324 GCA_903934975.1 uncultured Actinomycetes bacterium
AAAGCTTGGGTTAGTTCCTGGAAAAGATTTAGCCTTTGTTGCAATCGATGAATGGCCCATGTTCGATGTTTATGGTCAACAATTTTCATCTGTCTATCGTGATGCAGCGATGATGGGACGCGAGGCTGCCGCTGCCCTTCTTGAAATGATTTCCGGTGGAAGTCCGCGCACGATTATGGTTGAAACTCATTACATTGTGCGTGAAAGTAGCACTGGCGGGCTGAAAGCTAAGAAGAAGTAATGGAGCTCTTTGATCGCCTCTCTGATCTGCAGACTATTTCACAAAGTGAAGAATTGAATGCACGATTAGAAATATTGCTTACTGATTTTCTTGTCTGCGCAAGAGCAGGAAGCAGTTCTGCAGATATCGAAAGTATTGGCGCGCGTCTTGCAATCAGTTCGAACTATCACGATGCCGACGATATTGATTGGTCCGTAATGACACACCCCGGCTCAATTATGTGGGCCGCTCTTATTGATTCTCTTATACGTCTTCCAGAAAATAGTAGAAATTTTCTTGTATCTGCTTATGCTGGATATCGGACTAGTGCTACCTCTGCGCAGTACTTCGGCGCTTCACATAGAAAAAATTGGCATGTAACAACTACTGCGGGAACTTTAGCTGCAACATCTACAGCATGCGCTTATAGGGATCTCTCAGCGTCTATGCACATATCAGCGCTTGAAA
Organism: uncultured Actinomycetes bacterium; assembly: GCA_903934975.1. Classification (GTDB taxonomy): domain Bacteria; phylum Actinomycetota; class Actinomycetes; order Nanopelagicales; family Nanopelagicaceae; genus Planktophila. Next base: position 689 of record CAIZPZ010000140.1, read on the forward strand.
ATGCTGCTGCAAATATGGGCGGGATAGCTGTTGCAGATCGCAGAACTGGTGCTGCAATATTTAATAGAGCAGCTGCGACATCATTGGGTTTGCTTGCAGCAAATAGTGATCAACCAAGTGCGCACAATATCTGGGAAGGCGAGCGAGGCCTTGGGAATCTTTTCTCTATTGCTGGAGAAAATACGCAGACATACGATGGAATAAGTACTGCAAGTTTGCGCCTCTTCCCATATAGCGGATTTATTCAAAGCCAAAATCTTGCCATCACGCAATTGGCTCAAAGGCTTTCGGGCGATCTCATAAGTATTGAACTTGGAATTCATCCCGTCACCATGGAATTACTCAATGGCTCCGTCGGTGGAAGCTACTGGGATTACAAATACGGGGCAGCCAGTGCTTGGCAAGTAAAAGATGTAACGCAATGCGTTGATGCAAAAAATGATGTTCTAGATAAGATTTCGTCAAAGGCTATTGAGATCCCAATTAGCGGTGCTGAAGTAACAATTACTACTTCAAATGGAAGTGACTCTATGCGCATAGAAATAGCACCTGGTAGTGACTTTGGCTCAGGGCAAGAAAAGCACTGGCGAGAAGCTAAATGGCAACGCTTAGTCGGAAAAGACTACTTGGAGGCGGAATCTTTTGCGCAACTGCTTTTGAATAATCAAGCTGATAAAAATGCAATCAAATCTTTGCAAGAATTTTTATTAGCTTAGCGACTCTCAAGTTTTCCGCTATCTGCGCTCTTGTATGCAACTTCGAGTGCTTCAACAGTGCGTGCACCTAATTCACCAGGTGACTGGTTTATAAATGCTTCACCACGTGCCGCAGAGATAATTGCTTCAATCGGTCCATCGCAATTGTAGTAACCCTCATCTTCTTTGAGGGTAAGAAATTCATTCTTTCCTTCGCTATAAAGCCACACTGCTGCACGCTCTATATCGACTAGTACTTGTCCCTTATCTCCAATTGCGCGAATTTCAAGTGCATGAGTCTTTCGATGTGCTTCAACGTGTGCAGACCCACCTGAAACAACACCTATTGCACCGTTATCAAATTTGTATGTGATCGCATCATGTAGTTCAACAGGAGCGTTCATTGGTGCACTCATCATTGCAAACCCTGATTGCACTCGTGCACCTGTTAGCCATAGAGCCATACCGAGGGCGTGTGTTAGTTGTGCTTGGGCATAACCGCCACCAGAAAGATTTTTATCTGTCCATGTTCTCTGTTCAGGAAGTGATTCTGGTGCAGCGGCAGGGTATGCACCGGTGTTAGATAAAAGTTCGCGAGTCTGTGATGACATATGCACTGTCATGTGTTCAAGATTTCCAATACCGCGCTCATCCATAAGCGCCTTAGCTTTTTGAATCATCGGTAAATAATTCCAACCGAATGAAACTACAAGATTTTTCTTCATACGATCTGCAGTCGTCACTAAATCCCACGCCTCTGTCGCATGAATAGTTACTGGCTTCTCACACATTACGTGCGCACCCGCTTCTAGTGCTGCTTTTGCATGCTCATGGTGAAAAGCTGTTGGGCTTCCCACTACACAGACATCAATGCCAGCATTCAAAATATCTCGGTAATCTTCGGAGGCGACCTGAAAGCCGTACTGGTCTTTGATTTTTTGGAGTAGTTCTGGGCCTTTTCGAGAAATTCCTACAAATTCAACATCTTTATTCTTAGCTAAATTTGGTAAGTGGGATGCAACTGCCCAACTTCCAGCGCCGATGACGCCTACTCTTATTTTTCCCACTGCTCTACCCCAATCGCAATTATGGCTCTACTCTTCACACCGTAAAGAAAAGAGTTGCCTGTGTCAAGGCTTCTAGATCTGAAAGGAAATAAACGATGGAACGTATGTGCTTTACATTCGATATTTACGAAGGCAAAGAGGCTGAATACAAGAAGCGTCACGATGAGATTTGGCCAGAATTAGTAGCCGATATCAAAGCCGCAGGCTTTAAGAACTACACACTCTTTCGCCGCGGTCTAACCGTTGTTGGATATTTTGAAGTAGATGGAAAAGTTGAAGATGTATTTGCAAAAATGGGTAGCTCGCAAGCTAATGCAAAATGGTCAAAGTGGTTTGAAGATGTGATTGTCAATCTTGCAGATGGCAATGGAAATCTTATGTCTATGAAAGAAGTTTGGCACTTAGACTAAATAAATATATCCGTTCCATTTTTTCGTTTTAGTGAGAAGTGATGTTCACCCGGTGTGAGCATCACTTTTTCATTGTGTACATAAATTACAAACTCTTTGATGTTTGTAATTGAGTAGGAAATTTCTTCATCACTAAGGTGCTTCCATTCAACATCAACCCATTTCGCAATTGGGATATGGATTCTTCCTTTCATGCGAGTTAGTCCAAAACTGTTTACCCGAAGGACAACGCTCGATCCCTCAGAATTTAGTTGAGGATGCAACCCAAGTCCGTAACGAGAGAGTTGCCACGTAGGTGCACCGCTCCAATAGTGACAATGGCTCCAACGATCATCAAAGACTTCCCACCAAGTTGTCGCTCCCTTTTCTAGCATCCAACCCCAATTTGTTCGCCAGATATCAGCGGCAGATATTCCGTCACCCGAATCAATGAGTACCGGCATCGAATAGTTAGTGAAATACGGTGTTATTGCACCTTCTACGACATTGAGTGGATCTCGCAACCGTTTTGCACTTTGGTTATAGGGAAAACCGGCGCCAATAAAATCTTTAATAATCGGCGCAGCTATTTCGTTACTAGTGATGGCGTTACGCGCAGCGAGAGTATATGCGTGATATTTGGCGGGGAATGCTTGAAGATTCTCGCTTACAAAGGCGCACATTTCATCGTATTTACCTTGCCACGCTTTTCTTTCGTCAGATTTTCCAATTAGTTCTAACCATTGCATCCATGAAGAAAGCGCTTTGATGAAGTGGGAAAGCATCGCTAAATCCGCATGATTTTCTGGTGGCCTATATCCCCAATCAACAAATGACCACGGTAAATCGTGTGATCCATCTTTATTTATTAGTTTTGAAAGCCCTTCAATATTTGCACGAGCAGATTCTTCAAACTCATAAAGGATTGCCGTGTCACCCTCTTCTATCGCAATCTGCAAACATGCTGTAGTCCACATCGCGGCATATGTTCCAAGATAAATAAGTTCTCCAGGACCAGAGCCTGCAACAATTCCATCTTCACGCGCAGATGCGGCTGCATGTAAAATCGCACGCTTTACTAATGTGTAATCACCCCAACCTGCGGTCAATATATTGAGTGCAGATGTCACAACATCGCCTACCCATTCAGCGCGTTCACGAATTGAATCAACGAGCGCGTCCTCTGCAGAAGATCGCAGAGTTTCGATTCCTACTTGCCAAATTTTGTTGAGTATTGGATCTGACGTTGTTAGGAATCCCAAAGGCTCACCCAAAAAATCTCTTTCTAGAAATTCTTGGTTACTTACTTTTACTTTTCCTTTGGTTGTAACTCTTATTTCTATAAATTTAGCGCCCATCGACTGGAAAGGCTCAATCTTTGTTTTGCCTGCTGCTACTGCGAAGTGTTGAATCATTCGTGTTGCGCCTGCAGAAAGTGGCACAACTGGTGAAACTTCTCCGTGTGGTGTCATTCGTTCGGCATAT
>CAIZPZ010000141.1:0-5959 GCA_903934975.1 uncultured Actinomycetes bacterium
CCAAGCCGATGCACCATATCGAGAAGTGGTTGCCATAGGGGGAGTCTCACTGCTTACATCCTTTGTAACCTGCCTTGGAATTATGCTCTATTTCATTGTAAGAAATTTCAAAATCAGCGCAATATACGGTTCTGCACTGATCCTATTGGTGATTGCAATAAGTGCACTACCTGCAATTGAGTCGATTGGAAATTTCAAATCTTTACTTGTTCAAGGAAATGTTCCACAACTTGGTTTAGATTTCAATTCCAGAGCGCAAGCAGTATTTGAAATGCATGTAAAAGAAACCCAGCGCGCCACCCGAGACAATACTGATTATCACCTCATCATTTGGCCCGAAAATAGTGTCGATGTGGATCCTTTCAAGAATGGTGATGTGCGTGCATCTCTATCTTCACTCAACAAGGAAACTGGGCGTCCTATAGTAATTGGCGCAGTCCTGAGCAGTGATAAACAAATAGAGAATGCTTCAATATTGTGGGATAACGGGGCACTATCGACGTATATCAAGCAACATTTGACGCCTTTCGGTGAATACATTCCGCTACGTAATATTGCTCAAAAGATCTCACCATTTGTTGATGATGTTCAAGATTTCACCCCTGGTACACAAGATGTCATACATAAAGTAGACAGTGCTCTTCTAGGTCCGATTATTTGCTATGAGCTCATTGATGATTCGTATTTACGACGTGTCAGTCGGGATTCGAACTTACTCGTTGTTCAAACCAATAACGCAACCTTTGGAACAAGTGCGCAAAGTTCGCAGCAATTGTCGATTTCTAGAATTCGAGCTATAGAAAACCATCGAGATCTTGTCAGCGTTTCAACAACTGGAATTTCTGCTGTGATTGATTCTCAAGGAAATATTGCGAAATCGACAATGAGTAATCAACCAGATCATCTATTTGCGAATTCAAAACTTTATTCAGGCCAGAGCGTTGCAAATAAACTTGGGGATTGGACTTTCTTTCTAACATTGGTGGGCCTTGGAATTCTTGGATTCTTAGGTAGACGGCTCTATTCCTGAGCGTGTATCTAACGCCGATAAGTTACATTATGTAAAGTAAAAGGGAATTGCCCATCCCTCAACAATCAGGCTCAATTAGGAGCTGTATGCCTCTATCGGCGCGCAAGAACAGACCAAATTACGATCTCCAAAGGCACCATCGATACGTCCAACAGTTGGCCAATACTTACCCCGAGTTCCAATCAATTCACCTGGAATAAGGCCTGTAATCGTTGCTGGGAATGCCCCTACCTCTCGTGGGTATGAGCGTTCCCAATGAGTCGCTGCGATAGCTCCAATGGTGTGCGGTGCATTTCGAAGAGGCGAACCATCGATATCTTGCTTGCCATCGATAATCTCTTGAATCTCTGCGCGAATGCCAACCATCGCATCTATAAAGCGATTCATCTCGAGAATATCTTCTGATTCAGTTGGTTCAATCATTAACGTTCCAGCAACAGGAAAGGACATTGTTGGTGCATGGAAACCGAAATCCATCAATCTCTTTGCGATGTCATCAACGCTTACTCCTGAAATTTTGGTTATCTCACGCAAATCAAGAATGCATTCGTGTGCAATCAAGCCCTTATTTCCTGTGTAAAGAATCGGATATGAAGACTTGAGACGCGCTGCCATGTAATTAGCATTCAAAATTGCTACCTGCGTTGCATGCGTTAGCCCTTCTCCCCCCATCAGGCGAATGTAGGCCCAAGAAATTGGCAAAATACTTGCAGATCCAAATGGCGCAGCTGAAATTGGTCCAGGACCTGTAGCAGGGCCCGCCGTTACATCTAATGGATGGTTCGGTAAGAAGGGCGCTAAATGTGCTTTGGAGATAACAGGACCTACACCTGGTCCCCCACCACCGTGAGGAATACAGAATGTTTTATGTAGATTCAGATGTGAAACATCAGCGCCAAATTTTCCAGGTTGCGCTGTTCCAACGAGAGCGTTGAGATTCGCACCATCGACATACACCTGCCCGCCTGCATCGTGAATCATCGCGCAAATTTCTGAGATTGCAGATTCGAAAACACCATGGGTTGATGGATACGTCACCATGAGTGCAGCAAGGGCGTCGGCATTGAGGGCAATCTTCAATTTCAGATCTTCTAAACTAACATTTCCTTCATCGTCGCAATCAACAACGACTACTGACATACCAGCCATCACTGCACTTGCCGCATTTGTACCGTGAGCACTCGATGGAATCAGACAAATATTTCGTCCTGTGTCACCACGTGAGTCATGGTAATTACGAATCGCCAATAGACCAGCAAATTCTCCTTGACTGCCAGCATTTGGCTGCAACGAAACTGCGTCGTATCCGGTGATTTCCACTAACCATTGTGAAAGTTGTTCAATGAGTAAACGTGAACCCTTTGACTGATCTGCTGGTGCAAATGGATGGAGGGATGAAAATTCTGGCCACGTGACTGCTTCCATCTCAGTTGCAGCATTGAGTTTCATCGTGCAAGAACCAAGTGGAATCATTGTTCGATCCAGTGCAAGATCGCGATCTGCCAACGTACGCAAATAGCGCATCATCGAAGTCTCTGATCTATATGTGTTGAAAACCGGGTGCGTGAGATAACTGGAAGTGCGTGCAAAGGCTGAAGAAATCGATGAAGCATTGCCATCGGCTAAGCCAAGAATTTCTAGGACTTCCTGAAACGAGGCATCGGTTGTTGTTTCATCGAAAGAGATACGAATCTGCGTATCTGAGATTTTTCCAAAGTTGTATTTCTTTGCAACGGCGCGCTTATGAATCTCGTGCGCATCAATCACATCAATAGTGAGCGTGTCAAAGATATTCACATTTCGCGACTGAGCAACGCTATGAAGACGTGAGGCATAGCCATGAATACGCTGGGCAATAGCGCGCAAACCATCTGGTCCATGCCACATCGCATAGAAGGCGCTGATATTTGCAAGTAAAACTTGAGCGGTACAGATATTGCTCGTTGCTTTATCGCGGCGAATATGTTGTTCGCGTGTTTGCAGAGCTAAACGAAAAGCTGGATTGCCATGCGAGTCGACACTTTGACCAACTAAACGTCCAGGTAGTGATCTCTCTAAACCGGCACGCACCGCCATGAACCCTGCATGCGGACCACCAAATCCCATCGGCACTCCGAAGCGTTGGGCAGAACCCACTGCAATATCTGCCCCCCACTCCCCTGGTGCTTTTATCAAATTGAGTGCCAGCAAATCAGTTGCAGCAATGACAAGCGCACCTTTGGAATGTGCATACTCCGCAACCTTTGCGTAGTCACAAATTTCACCAGTTGTATCCGGGTATTGCACCAAGAGACCGAAAAATTCTTGATCAAAGCCATCACGTGCAACATGTCCAGCATTTACTTCAATAACCTTTATGCCCAGTGGCTTTGCGCGAGTCTGCACAACTGCTTTGGTCTGCGGATGCAGGTGTTCTTCAATGAGAAAGACGGCATCATCACTTGTCTTCGATGTTCGACGTGCAACAGTCATGGCCTCAGCTGCTGCCGTGCCTTCATCCAACATAGAAGCATTAGATAAAGAGAGCGCTGTCATATCGCAGATAACTGTTTGAAAGGCAAAGATTGCTTCCAAGCGGCCTTGCGAAATTTCAGGTTGATACGGTGTGTACGCGGTGTACCAAGCAGGATTTTCTAAAACATTTCGTTTGATAACAGCGGGTGTAATTGTTCCGTAGTAGCCGCCACCTATGAGCGAAGTAAAAACTTGATTTTGTGCAGCGATCTGACGAAGTTCTGCAATAACCTCAACTTCGCTCTTTGCAGAATCCAAAGTTTGCGAAAGTTTTTTCGCGATTTGAATATTTTCAGGAACAACATCACTGATAAAAGTTTCGATATCGCGGTAGCCAAGCAGATTCAACATCTCTGCTTCATCAAGACCAGATGGCCCGATATGGCGCTTTTCAAAGCGCTCACCGCTATACGTCATCACCGCTCCCCTGCTTTAGATCATTGGGAAGGGTGAAGAGTATTGTCTTTAGGCGCCTTTCGCCTTGCGACGTTGCGAAAGTTCATCGTTACTTTCCCCACCAACTGGTTGGCCATTGATTTCGCCAACCAGAGTTGAAAGTGAACCCTCAACCTCATGCCAAACTTTACTCACCGCAATACCGAATACGCCCTGACCGCCTTGAAGTAAATCGATTACTTCATCTGGTGTTGCGCATTCATAAATTGATGCGCCATCACTCATCAACGTCATACGTTCTAGTTCAGTAACGCCGCGACTGCGAAGAAAAGTTACAGCGGTGCGAATATTTTGAAGTGATACACCAGCATCTAAAAGTCTTTTTACAATTTTGAGAACCAAAATATCGCGAAAGCCATAAAGACGTTGTGTTCCAGAACCACTTGCACTTCTAATGCTGGGTTCAACTAAACCGGTACGTGCCCAGTAGTCGAGCTGTCGATATGTAATACCTGCGGCCGAACATGCAGTTGCGCCACGGTAGCCAATTTCGAGATCTTGGGAAGTCACGGGAAGTGCTCGATTCTCTTGGGGAGTGAGACAAATGTAGGAGCCTTGCGACTCCTATTCAATCACCGACACGAGCGAAACCTCTACTTGAGGTTGAGACTTATCCGGCGAAATCCTCTGGGTTTATCTGGTCTAGGAACTCTCTGAATCGCTCCAGTTCTTGGCTCTCCTCGCCCGTAGCGCCCTCTGCCCCGCCTTGATCAGGTATCTCAATGGCGACCTGATCTAGAAGTTCACTCGTCGCCAAAATATTGCTCTTCGTGCGAAGTGCCAGAGCGATCGCATCTGATGGTCTAGCCGAGAGTGTCAACAGCGTTGACGAAGCATCACGCAGATTCAGGGTTGCGTAGAAAATTCCATCAACTAGCTCCGTCAAATGGATCGCGGTCAGTGTCGTATCGAGAAGGTCGAGCATGTTTGCAATGAGGTCATGAGTCATTGGCCTTGGCGGACTCATCCCCTGCTGCGCAAAAGCAATTGCACTCGCTTCAACACTGCCGACCCAAATGGGTAGGAAGCGTGAGCCATCAATTTCTTTGAGGAGAACTATCGGTTGGTTGGAGGGCATCTCAATTCGAACCCCGACAACCTCCATCGGTATAAGCATTAGCGAAGTCGGTGGAGACCACCACGTACTAGTGCAGCATGGAGTCGAATTGAAAGGGATGCGATCTCGCGTTGTACTTCTTCGGCGCGTGCCTTTGATTCGGCGCTCTTCTGACGAGTAAGTGGAGTAATGACTTGCTCGATTAAACCAATCTCGCGATCGGCAGCTGATCTAAATGAGCGCAAGTGACGTGACTCAATTCCAAAACTAGCCATCTCTGTCACGGCCTTTGCAACGGCAAGTGCGTCACTGTCGTAGTGGCGACCACGAATTGAAATCATCGCATAGGACTCAAGTTCAACAAGTTGCTCTTCGGTTAGCCCACTTGCCTTGAGAAGTTCTTCGCGAGATAAACGCATCTCATTTGTTTGTCCAAATGAACTAGCTGCCATCTCTCCATCAATTGTGGCAAGACCTAGAACTGGACGTGGAGCTGCTACTCGCCCAATTGTTGATGTTGGTTCTAAGCCGCGATCCATCGCATCAAGATTTTCCTTGATCACCTTGAGTGGTAAATATTGGTCACGCTGGGCAAGGAGTACGTAGCGCAATCTTTCAAGATCGACACTCGTGAATTTTCGATAGCCAGATGGTGTTCTCTGCGGGTCAATCAAACCTTCCGATTCAAGGAATCGAATCTTTGAGATTGTTATATCCGGGAAATCCCCACGCAACTTTGTGAGTACTTCACCGATGCTCAAATAGGCTCTCGCTGGAACTGCCATCTCTAAATCTCCCCTATAGATATTGAATATGAATATATTTTGGTTCGTATTACTTACTTTGTACCGCCGATGAAAACAAAGTGGAACTTTCCAATTTGAATCTCATCTCCATTCTTC
>CAIZPZ010000142.1:0-2263 GCA_903934975.1 uncultured Actinomycetes bacterium
ATTGGACGATTGTTGCTACTGAAACCGAGGCGCTGGCACTGGAGTATTCCTGGATCAAGCAATATGCACCCACATACAACATTCAATTTCGAGATGATAAGTCGTATCCCTATTTAGCAATATCAGAAGGTGAAGAATTTCCACGGGTGTTTATAACTCGTAAATCGAAGAGGCCAGGACTTACCTATTTTGGCCCGTACATCAATACATGGGCACTACGTAGTACTTTCGATGTGATACTAAAAATCTTTCCTATTCGCTCATGCACGACTGGAAATTTTGAAAGAGCACGTAAGTCAAAGCGCCAATGTTTACTGGGTGATATTGGAAAATGCGCTGCTCCATGTGTTGGATGGATTTCCCAACCAGAACATAAAGAGTTGAGTTCACGGCTTGCTTCCTTTATGTCTCATGGAAATGGAAAGATTCTCCCAATTCTCCAAGAAGAAATGACACGAGCATCAGATAGTGAAGAGTATGAGCGCGCGCTAAAGATTAGAGATCAGATAGCGGCACTGGAGAAAGCGCAAGAATCAGCAGAGTCGGCGCTATCGGCAAATCTGACTGCAGATTTCATCGCACTTCATCAAGAGGGTGCTCATGCAGCAGGAACGCTTTTCACTGTACGCGAAGGCGGAATCAAAGGATCTCGCTCATGGATTGTCGATCAAGAACGAGCCCTTGAGGGAGATGATCAGATAGGTGCACTTCTCTCTTCAATTTATAGTCAAAGTGTTGCCCAAGAGATTCCTGCTGAGATTGTGATTTCAGATTTACCAGTAGACCAAAGCGCTATTGAAGCATGGCTTTCTGGAATACGCGGCTCGAGTGTAACTTTGAAGATTCCACAACGTGGAGAAAAAGCAGAATTACTAGCAACGGTCAAACGCAATGCTCAATACGCTCTTATCCAGTATTTGAGTAAGCGGGCAACTGATGCGGCAGTAAGTGGAAAAGCACTTACAGAAATTGAAGAGTTACTTGATTTGCCTAGAACCCCGCTTCGCATTGAATGTTTCGATATTTCAAATATTTCAGGAACCTCCGTTGTTGCATCCATGGTGGTATTTGAAGATGGCCTTGCAAAAAAGAGTGAGTACCGCCGATTTATCATCGATACGACAGAGGGCTTTGACGATACACGTGCGATACATCAAGTAATTTCAAGACGCTTGAAAAGACTTATCAATGATCGAGATGTAGATGCATCTGAGGTCGCACAACTGGGTGGGCGATTGAGTAAATTCTCATACCCACCTCAACTTATCGTTGTCGATGGTGGTGCTCCACAAGTAAGTGCTGCAGCGCGGGCGATGGCAGAACTCGGTGTCACTGATATTGCACTGTGTGGTTTAGCAAAGCGCCTAGAAGAAGTATGGATTCCTAATTCTAAAGATCCACTGATTCTGCCTCGAACGAGTGAAGGAATGTACTTGCTCCAACGTATTCGAGATGAAGCACATAGATTTGCAATCACTTTTCACCGTTCACGTCGATCTAAAGTTATGTTGGAGTCATTACTCGATGAGATTCCAGGGTTAGGAGCTACGCGTCGCACGGCTCTATTGGAAAAGTTTGGCTCCGTTGCAGGAATACGTAAAGCAAGCACAGAAGAAATTTCGCAGATTCCAGGTATTGGAGAGAAAATTGCAGCTGCTATCTCGGAGCATCTTTCCCACGTCGGCGTTGGTAACGTGAACACGACGACAGGTGAAATTTCCTAATGGAGCTCGTCGACCTAAGAAATAAGGGTGCTTGACAGGTGATGCAGGATAGGAAGATGGCACAGGAAATGCTGATCGTCACAGGAATGTCGGGTGCTGGTCGCTCAACTGTGGCCCACGCCCTTGAAGATCTGGGTTGGTATGTCGTTGATAATTTGCCACCTGCGCTTCTCACACAGTTGATGGCACAAAGCACTGGGAGTGAGTCGAAATCTTTCGCCGTTGTTGTCGATGTGAGAGGCGGAAAATTCTTTGATGATTTGATGCAATCACTCAAGTCAATCAACGATTCTGGTTCGAAATATCGACTTCTCTTTTTGGATTCAACAGATCAGGCACTTGTTCAACGCTTTGAATCAACAAGACGACCTCATCCACTTCAAGGCAAAGACCGAATCGTAGATGGCATTGCGCGCGAACGAGAAAGATTAGAAGAAGTGAAGTCCCAGGCAGATATTGTTATTGATACGTCGAATCTCAACGTGCACCAATTAGAGAAGCGCACGGGAGAAATATTTGCAGCCGGAACGCTCGATGGA
>CAIZPZ010000143.1:0-3290 GCA_903934975.1 uncultured Actinomycetes bacterium
AAATTGCGCTCCGTTTCGGGAATCAGTGCAATTGAAGTAAATATCTCGTGTCCTAATGTTGAAAATCGCGGCCTTGTATTTGCTTGCGATCCTGAAGCCTCAAGAAAAGTTATCGATGGAGTAAGGCGCACGATTGGGGGAGAGTTACCAATCATTGCCAAACTCTCACCAGATGTAACAGATATTGTTTCGATAGCACGCGGTGTAGTCGATGCTGGTGCAGATGGTATTGCTCTTATCAATACGGTACTTGGAATGGTTATCAATCTTTCGACCATGCGTCCACATCTTGGTGGAAAAACGGGTGGTTTATCAGGGCCTGCCATTCGACCAATAGCCGTGCGCGCTATTTATCAAGTGCATGCTGCAATTCCAAATATCCCCATTCTTGGAATGGGTGGGGTAGCAAGTGGACGAGATGCTTTTGAAATGATTCTTGCCGGAGCAAGTGCGGTATCGGTTGGAACTGCAAGTTTTGGAAATCCGATGGCGATTCCCCATATTCAAGAAGAGCTAAAGGCTTTATTGGAAGAAAAGGGTTTCAAACAGATCAAAGATGCAATCGGTTACGCTCACAGAATTGATGAGAGTCATGAATAATTCATCTCCTCTTATTTTGGCTCTAGATACATCAGATCTAAAGACGGCACACGAGTGGATTGAAAACACACGGGACTCAATCGGAGTTTACAAATTAGGTTTAGAGTTTTTTGCTTCTTTTGGTAGTAAAGGTGTGGCAGAAATAGTTGCCACTCATGATGTAGATATCTTTCTTGATCTCAAACTCCACGATATTCCACATACTGTCGCTGGCGCTACACGCGCAGTTTCTTATCTCAAACCACGTTTTCTTACAGTGCATGCAGCAGGTGGAGCATCAATGATTGCTAGTGCGGTAGAAGCTGCTCCTGCCACAGATATAACGGCAGTAACTATTCTGACTTCACTATCTGATGATGATGTGAAGAAGATTGGTTTTGTTCATAATGCATTATCGAGTGCCTCGCAATTAGCGGCTTTAGCAGTGCAATCAGGTGCACGAGCAATCGTCTGCTCACCCTTTGAAATTGAATCGATTCGCAATTCTGTCGGAGATCAACCAATAATTATCACACCAGGTGTTCGCCCTGCGGATTCACAGGGTGGCGATGATCAAGTCAGAGTGATGACTCCAAAGCAGGCACTCTCTCGAGGAGCAAATTTCGTTGTCATTGGTCGCCCTATCACTTCGCTGTGGTCTCAAGGAGCGCAAGCAATGAAAGATAAAGCTGCGCAGATTCTTGCGGAAAGTATTTAGTATTTACCGATAGATTTAGCCTATGCCCACTCCTCCCAAGCTCACGCCGCAAGAACGAGCGGCTGCTCTTGCAAAAGCGTCAGCTGCACGAAAGCGCAGGGCAGAGATAAAGATGGAGATCAAATCGGCTCATATAGACATTCAGGGCGTCTACCAGTTATCACAAAGCGATGAAGCAGTGTCAAAGATGCGCGTTGCTGAGATGTTGGAATCTCTTACCGGTGTGGGCAAAATCAGGGCACTTGCAATTATGGAAAAATTGAATATCTCACCGACCAGACGTCTAAAAGGCTTGGGGTCACAACAGTTGAAAAATCTCTTAGCTGAATTTTCAACAACGTCGGATAAAACTAAGCGTGGCAAACTTATTGTTCTATCTGGTCCAGGGGGAGTCGGTAAAAGCACCGTAGCTGCGCAATTACGCTCTACAGGTGATTATTGGGTAAGCGTTTCCGCGACAACTCGATTACCGAGAGCTAATGAAAAGAATGGACATGACTATTTTTTCATAAGCGAGAGCGAATTCGAAAAGAGAGTTCGTGAATCTCATTTCTTAGAGTGGGCTCAATTTGCAGGAGCGAAATATGGGACACCACGAGAAGGTGTAGAGAAAGCACTACTCGATGGCCACAATGTTTTATTAGAGATTGAAATAGATGGAGCAAAGCAAGTGAAATCACATATGCCAGAGGCAATGCTGGTATTTCTATCACCACCGAGTTGGGAAGATTTGGTATCAAGACTTGAGGGACGTGGCACAGATAGTCCCGAGAGACGTACGGAGCGCCTGGCATTGGCCCAAGAAGAATTAGCGGCTGCACCCTCCTTTGACCTCGTTATCGTCAATACCTCGGTCAATGAAGTTGTCGACCAACTGGTATCCTTGGTCTCTGCTTAGCCACTGAGCTAGCTGTCAATAAATCGCATTGTTAGGGGAATTACATGGACGGCATTACAAATCCACCAATTGATGAACTTTTGGATAAGAGTGGTTCAAAATACGGTCTAGTTCTCTACGCAGCAAAGCGTGCACGTCAGATCAATGCTTATTATTCACAACTAGGTGAAGGTCTTCTTGAATATGTCGGACCACTAGTTGAAACACATGTTCATGAGAAGCCACTTTCAATAGCCCTACGTGAAATCAACGAAGGACTACTGACTATCGAGAATCTCGAACCAACCGCGTAATTTTGCGCGTCACCAACCGCAATGAATAAAAGCGGAAGAGAAGTTGTTCTCGGTGTTGGGGCTGGAATCGCCGCATACAAAGCATGCGATTTATTGCGACGCCTTCAGGATCAGGGTTATTTAGTCAGTGTTGTACCAACGCCTTCCTCGCTCAACTTTGTTGGTAGTGCAACGTGGGAAGCGCTCTCTGGTCGCAGCGTGTACACACAAGTCTGGGAGAACGTTGCTGGTGTTACCCATATTCAACTAGCCGAGAAGGCGGATTATTTTCTTATCGCACCTGCAACTGCAGATCTCATCGCACGAATAGCTGCAGGTAGGGCCGATGATTTACTGACAAATCTTGTTCTCGCCACAACGGTTCCGATCATGATTGTCCCTGCAATGCATACAAGCATGTGGAATGACCCTTCTACACGCGCCAATATTGCAACTCTGCGTCAACGCGGTTACATAGTGATGGAGCCGGCAGTAGGTCGTCTCACTGGTGCGGATTCTGGTCAAGGTAGATTTCCGGAGACATCAGAAATTATCGATGAGTTTTTGAAAGTAACTGGAGCCACAAGAGATTTAGCAGGCAAGCGAGTTCTTATCTCTGCTGGTGGAACACGCGAGCCCATTGATCCGATTCGATTCATAGGCAATCGTTCATCAGGCAAGCAAGGTTTCGCTCTCGCGCAGGCAGCCCTGTCTCGCGGTGCCCACGTTTCATTAGTGGCAGCTAATTGCGATATGGAAGATATTCCTGGAGTAAGCATGTATCGCGTGGAACGTGCAGACCAAATGCTTACTCAATTGCAGA
>CAIZPZ010000144.1:0-5324 GCA_903934975.1 uncultured Actinomycetes bacterium
GATATCTGCTCTGATTCCGGCAATTCAAAAAAATTAGCGCTCACCAGATAATAATATCCAGGGTCATGAGGTATCGTCACTCCAATGATTGCATTTATTCCTGGCTTCTTAGCCGGCCTTTCCCTGATCATCGCAATAGGTGCTCAGAATGCATTTGTCATCAAACAAGGTCTGACGAAACAACATGTTTTCCTCACTGTTTCTATCTGCGCCATTTCAGATGCTCTACTCATTGCATTAGGTGCGGCTGGACTTGGCCAAATTCTTCAATCTCTTCCGACGCTGCTGGAATTTATTAGATGGTTCGGGGTCGCATATCTAACATGGTTCGGAATTAAGAGTGTTCGTTCCGTCTTCAAAAGCCAAGTGATGGGCTCTTCTGCAGGTGAATCGCCCAGCGCAAAAAAAGTTGCTACAACAGTCCTGGGTTTTACCTTCCTCAACCCTCATGTCTATTTGGATACAGTGATTTTGCTGGGAAGTATTTCGAATCAGTTCAAAGAAGATCGCTGGTTCTTCAGCCTTGGAGCCATGCTTGCAAGCCTCGTTTGGTTTACATCAATTGGATACGGGGCAAAAGCAATGTCTAGATTTATGTCAAAGCCAATATTCTGGAAAATTCTCGATTCAATTATTGCCTGCGTAATGTTTTCAATTGCTGGCTATCTGGCCTTTGCTACATTATGAAATAGTTACTGCCCGACCACCTAAATACCATTCAGTAAAATAAACTTCGCCCTTTGATGACACGGTTATACCGTGGGGGCTATTGAGCTTTCCTTCGAAAACATCAGGTGCAACTGAATCTGCGCCAGATAATTTATTCGGCCAACCTTCGCGCGTATTCACATTTGAAGTAGGAACAACTGAGCGAACTTCATCACTGAGATCAATTGCAAGAATTGCGCCAAAGAGGTCAGTGACAAGTAAGTCAATCCCCCGCACAGCAAGAGATGAAGGACTGGTCATAATTGGGTCAGCAACGCTACGGATGAAGGATCCATCCTCTTTGAAATAGAGAACTCTCTTGTTACTTCTATCCGCGACTGCAATTCGAGTTACTGATTCTCGTGTATCAATTGCAACACCATGGGGGCAATCAAAGTTCTGGCCACTTGTCGAGCCGTCAAAAGTTTGGATTACACCATTTGCTCTAACAACATGGACAAGACTCAGGCCATAACCATCACCAATCCAGATATCGCCATTAGCGGCTAGCGCAATAGAAGTCGGTCTCCACTTATCTTGCTCATCGCTGCTTCGAACTGGTTGTTTGATGGTTCGCACAATCTTTCCCTCTAGATTGATTTGTACGACTTGTCCTGGAGCCTGCGCACCTGGATCGCAAATCCAAATGGTGTCATCACTGGCAACTGCAATTCCATGTGACACAGCCACACCTACTTCAATTCGCACGTGTGCTTTTGTTGCTGGATCTAAAAAAATAAGTGCTGCGCCACCAGGTGCTTCGAATACAACTCGACCATCACTGAGAACACCAATACCTGAATGCATCCAGCCTTGTTTTGAATCTCCGTCAAAGAGTGTTCGCCAGATAACCGGGCTATTCAAATCCTTCAATTCCACGACACCATAAGTTCGCCTGCTTCATAGGTTGCAACAGGATGCGCGAATGGACCTGGTTCATTTTGTTCAGCATGGACTAAATAGAGGCTAGGAATTCCATTGATCAGTTGCATAACACCTTCGCGAATTTCCACGCGAGCAACTTGTTGTCCAACGCATCCATGAATTCCATGGCCAAAACCGATATGACCAAATGCATCGCGAGAGAGATCAAATTTGTCGGGATCTGGAAATTGACGTTCATCATGATTAGCTGCAACCGGTGAGACAGATACAGATTGTCCAGCTTTGATATGAACATCACCCAGAGTTAGATCTTCTGTTGCAGTACGAGGAAAGAGCGTGAGGAACATTGCGCCAACGCGCATGAACTCTTCCATACCACCAGCAATGAGCGTTGGGTCCTCACGAAGTGCTTTGAGCTGCTCGGGATTATTGAGAAGCGCTGTCATGCATGTCGTAATCATGTACGCAACAGAATCACGGCCTGAGACCATTAAAGAGAGAGTAAGACCTTCGATTTCAGGAACTAATAGATCACTGCGCAAAAGATCACTGAGTACATCTTCTGCTAACTCATCTTTCTTCACTGCTAGCACTCGACGCAAGAATTCAACTTTCTGCTCTGTTGTTGAATCCCCTACAAATAGTTGCGAATATTCTTGGCGAAATTGTTCTGGGATACCTAGAACACGCATGTGACCCGCTGCTGAAATAGGTTGAGAATAATGCTTTGTCACATCGACAGGTGTTGGTTGAGCCATCAGATGTTTTAGTTGCTTGGCAACAATTTCTTTCATAGCACTTTCATAACCGCGAGCAGAGCGCACCGAGTATCTATTGAGTATTGTTCGACGAATTCTCGCATGTTGTTCGCCATCTAAGCCGAGAACATTGCCAAGATCTAATTCGCTATCCGAACTCAATCCATATTGTGCTTCAAGTGCTTCGCCATGATGAGCCGGCATACGTGCCGGAGTCTGACTAAATCTCTTATCTTCTAGAACCATTTTGGCTAATTCATAGCGATTGATAATCAAGCCTTCATGACCATCTGAATATTCAAGGGGTGTCGCGGAGCCTTCTTCGCGCCAGATTGCAAAGGTTGGAGATGGACATGTTGGAGTTCCATCGTTAGGAATTCGGCGCACTTCATGCATCGGACATTGTCCTTGCGTTGTAACTTCGCTCATCGAACTATGCCTCCATCATGGATCTAGATTGTCGAAATTCTCGTGGCATGTTCCAACCCACGATTCCAGTAGTAATTCCCTCCCTAATGGTAGCCGCGACAAAGCGGTTATCGCTAGGACTTCCATGCACAATTGTCAGCGGAATATCCACTTCTAAATTTCCAAGCATGAGAATCTTATTTCCAAAGATTTCAGACCAGAAGAATGGATGAGTGGGAGCACTGGATTGCCCAGTTGCAATAAATTTACCGACTGCTAAACCCTGCTCGATTGCTGACGTTTGATTCTCAAGTCGTAAGGACTTTCCTGTAACCGGATTATGCCAACGGGCTACATCTCCCACGGCATAAATGTGTGGTGCTACTAAACCATTTGAATCGCATAAAACACCATTTGATATATCTAATCCAGAATTGGCCAACCAATCCACATTTGGAATGCAGCCAATTGCAACCACAGCTATCTCGCCTGAAACCTTTAATCCATCAGATAAGTCAAAAGTTATTCCTGACTCGTTCTCTGAAACGCTAACTATTTCAACCCCGTACTTGGTAGCCACTCCATGCTCAAGGAACAATTCATTTACGCGTGAAGCAAAATGTCCGCCAGTGAGAGGTAGTTGTGGTGCTTCCATTCGATCAATAACAGTTGCATGGATTCCATACTCACTAAGGGCGGAGATGACTTCAGAACCAAGAACTCCTGCGCCAACCACTACAGCGCTCTTGATACCCACAAGTGCGTCACGTAATCCAAGTGCATCATCAATAGTTCGAAGAACATGGACTCGGCTCATGCCCTCTGTACCCGGAAGTCTGCGAACGGATGCCCCCGTGGCAATAATCAATTCTTCGTACTTGAGGGTGTGCTTATTGGTTGTTATCTCCTGCAATCCAACATTCAATTCGATTGCTTCGTAATCAATCAAAAAATCGAGTTTCAACTCTGTAAATTTCTCAGCCGAACCAATATTCGTTTGCGCTGCCTGCCATTTTCCCGACAGAACTTGCTTGGAAAGAGGTGGCCTGTTGTAGGGAAAGTGTTTTTCGGCACCGATGAGGGTTATCTTTTTCGTGTAACCCTCAGCGCGCAATGATTGTGCACAAGTGAGTCCTGCTAGTGATGCACCAACAATTACTGTTCCAGATTCTTCGAAAGAAGTCATTTCTACTCTTCGAGCGCAATCGCCTTTGCTGGACACAACGTTGCCGCCTTACGAGCAACTGCTATAAATTCATCACTAGGTGTATCAGTGAGTAGAACAACCAAACCATCATCATCTTGATCGAATATTGAACCTGCAACTAATGCACATTGACCAGCACCAATGCAGGCATCACGATCTACTCTGATCTTCATGCAATCTCCTCTAATCGAAAATCTTAGGTGGATATTAGTACAAAACTGCCTTGAGGCTGCGAAGGCATTTCGCTATTTTTCTAACACTTAGTACATAATCAACCCATGACTCAATGGGGAACTCCAGATATGTATTCCAATCTCGCCCGAGTAATGGTGCGAACTCCAACAACGGTTGGAAAATTTGTCGAAGACGGACATTGGCGCATGCCAGATACTGTGGCACTCCTTGAGGAACACAAGTCATTTACTCAATTACTTGAATCTCTTGGTTGCACAGTCGATGTTGCTGGCTCAATTGAAGGTCTTGTCGATTCTGTATATATGCACGACCCAATGATCATGACTCCTCATGGCGCAATACTTTTAAGAATGGCAAAGCCAGTGCGCTCTACCGAGCCTGGTTTCTTCCGCAAAGATTTAGAAAAGTTAGGTGTTCCAATCCTTGGAGAACTCAGCGCTCCTGCATATGCAGATGGCGGCGACAAAGTTTGGCTCGATGAGAAGACGCTACTTATAGGTCATAGCTACCGCACTAACACTGCAGGTATTGAACAAATTCGCCAGATGCTCGCACCCTTTGGCGTAGATGTTCTCTCCTTTGATTTGCCGCACTACGAAGGACCCGGCGCAGTTCTGCACCTCATGAGTGTTCTCTCCCCTATTGCGCGCGACAAAGCTGTTGTCTATGAACCGCTTGCACCTGCGCGACTGCTTCAGTATTTGGAATCTCGTGGAATTACATGGTTTACCGTCAGTGAAAAAGAGATGCTTACTCAAGGTAGCAATATCTTGGCGGTGCGCCCCAACGTTGTTGTACTTGCAGCAGGTAATCCAGAGATTGAAAGTAAGTTAAAGAACGCCGGCGTTGAAGTACATCTCTTTGCGGGAAATAACGTTGCAGTCAAAGGTGATGGCGGTCCAACATGTATGACTGCGCCACTACTTCGAGTTCCTAACTAAACTTTCTTATATCCTTTTGGACATACAGGTTTAGAACCAACAACTTTTTTCGTGGTCGATCCCTTTTTACACTTTATAGAGATGCTCTTGGGTGCATTCGGTTTGGCGGGTGCACTCGCCGTTGCTGCTGGTTTTTCTGCAGCTGGTTGAGCAGGAGCCTTTACCGCTTCTTGAGTCAGCTTGATTCGAATAGTTGGCACCGAGAAAGTGAAGTTCTTAGCC
>CAIZPZ010000145.1:0-2702 GCA_903934975.1 uncultured Actinomycetes bacterium
ACTTTGTCGATGCAAAAGGTGCCGACAAAGAGCGCACCTATAGCGAGCATCTTGCCTGCCATGACTGCAATCTCTCATTCGAAGAGTTAGAGCCTCGCTCATTCTCATTCAACTCACCATTTGGTGCCTGTCCTGAATGTTCTGGAATCGGTACAAAGTTAGAAGTTGATGAGGAGTTAATAATTCCTGATGACTCTATTTCGATCAATGATGGTGCTATTGCACCATGGTCTGGTGGTCAATCTGCAGAGTATTTCCTTCGTCTTATTGAAGCGCTTTCAGAGGATGTGAAATTCTCACTCGATACACCGTGGAAACGACTATCTCAAAAAGCAAAAGATGCTCTTATCAATGGATACGACTTCGAAGTACATGTGAAGTATAAGAATCGCTACGGTCGTGTTCGTAATTATTCAACTGGATTTGAAGGTGTTGTTCCCTTTATACATCGCCGACATGGAGAGACAGATAGCGATTACAGTCGGGATAAATATGAAGCGTATATGCGTCAAATTCCTTGTTCGGTCTGTAGCGGTGCTCGACTAAAACCAGAGGTACTTGCAGTAACAATCGGAGATAAGAATATTTCTCAAATTTGTGAACTTTCAATTGGTGAATGTGCAACTTTTTTGCAAGATATCGAACTCAATAAACGTGAGGCCCAGATCGCTGAGCGCGTACTCAAAGAAGTCCACGCACGACTTGGATTCCTATTAGATGTTGGCCTTGATTACCTATCCCTTGCGCGCCCAGCTGCAACTCTTTCTGGCGGCGAAGCCCAGCGTATTCGCCTCGCAACACAAATTGGTAGCGGTCTTGTTGGTGTTCTTTACGTTCTAGATGAACCAAGTATTGGATTACATCAACGTGATAATCGCAGGCTGATCGACACCCTCACACGTCTACGCAATCTTGGAAATACTCTCATAGTCGTTGAACATGATGAAGAAACTATTCGTGCTGCTGACTGGATTGTAGATATCGGTCCTGGAGCAGGAGAACATGGTGGGGAAGTAGTTGTATCTGGTGATTATCAGATGCTCATTGACTCACCAACATCAATCACAGGTGCTTATCTGTCGGGCCGTAAATCAATTGCCATTCCGGCACAACGTCGTCCTTGTGATCCAAAGAGAAAACTTGTAATCAAGGGAGCGAAAGAGAATAACCTTCAAGATTTAGAGGTAGAAGTTCCACTTGGAGTATTCGTATCCGTGACAGGTGTGAGCGGTTCTGGAAAATCGACTCTCGTCAACGATATTTTATATACGACGCTTGCGAACAAACTCAATGGTGCTCGATTAGTACCAGGTCGTCACAGAACGATTTCTGGAATAGATCTATTGGACAAAGTTGTGCATGTCGATCAATCACCGATTGGTCGTACGCCACGTTCAAATCCGGCAACGTACACAGGTGTATTCGACAAAATTCGCGCGCTCTTTGCTGAAACAACCGAGGCGAAGGTTCGCGGTTACCAGCAAGGTCGCTTCTCATTCAATGTAAAAGGCGGACGCTGCGAGAACTGCTCAGGTGATGGAACGATCACAATCGAGATGAATTTTTTGCCAGACGTCTACGTACCCTGCGAAATTTGCCATGGCGCTAGATATAACCGTGAAACATTGGAAGTTCATTACAAGGGCAAGACAATTGCTCAAGTACTTGATATGCCTATTGAAGAGGCACATACCTTCTTTGAATCAGTGACGACTATTTCGCGCTTTCTCAAAACTCTCTGCGATGTTGGTTTGGGCTATGTCCGCCTTGGACAATCTGCGCCAACTCTCTCGGGTGGTGAGGCGCAACGTGTAAAGCTTGCAACTGAATTACAGCGTCGTTCAACGGGGCGAACAATCTATGTTCTTGATGAACCAACGACAGGGCTTCACTTTGAAGATGTCAGCAAACTACTTGGAGTACTCAATCGTCTAGTCGATTCGGGAAATACTGTTGTTGTGATTGAACACAATCTTGATGTCATCAAATCCTCTGACTGGGTTATCGATATGGGGCCAGAGGGTGGATTTAGAGGCGGACTCGTTGTTGCGCAAGGTACGCCTGAAGATGTTGCTTTGAATCCGAAGAGTTACACAGGACAGTACTTAGCAGAGATTCTTGAATCAAATAGAGCCAAACCAAGTACGAAAAAAGCTACGGTCAAGAAGAAGCCTTAGTCATGGCCGATCCGCTTTCTTATAGACCAGCGATTATTCCTGAAGAACCAGGGGTATATCGTTTCTATAATGAGGCCGACAAAGTAATTTATGTCGGCAAGGCTCTCAATCTTAAGAATCGATTGAGTAGCTATTTTCAAAGCGGTCTAATGATGCGCACCAATCGCATGGTTCACGAGGCGGTACGCGTTGATTGGACGATTGTTGCTACTGAAACCGAGGCGCTGGCACTGGAGTATTCCTGGATCAAGCAATATGCACCGACATACAACATTCAATTTCGAGATGATAAGTCGTATCCCTATTTAGCAATATCAGAAGGTGAAGAATTTCCACGGGTATTCATAACTCGTAAATCGAAGAGGCCAGGACTTACCTATTTTGGCCCGTACATCAATACATGGGCGCTTCGTAGTACTTTCGATGTGATACTAAAAATCTTTCCAATTCGCTCATGCACGACTGGAAATTTTGAAAGAGCACGTAAGTCAAAGCGCCAATGTTTACTGGGTGATATTGGAAAAT
>CAIZPZ010000146.1:0-2601 GCA_903934975.1 uncultured Actinomycetes bacterium
GGAATTGGCGACATCAAGGGCATCACTTCAAAAATTGATTACCTAAAATCACTTAGCCTCGATGCAGTATGGCTCAGCCCTTTCTATCCATCTGAATTAGCAGATGGTGGATATGACGTTGCTGATTACCGCAATGTTGATCCGCGTCTTGGAACTCTCAAAGATTTCGACACAATGCTCAAGGCGCTTCACAAAGCGGATATTTCTGTATTCGTAGATATTGTCCCTAATCACTCATCGAATATGCATCCATGGTTTCAAGAAGCTCTAAAGTCTGAACCAGGTTCACCGGCGCGCAATCGCTATATTTTCAGAGATGGGCGCGGCAAAAATGGTGAGATTGCACCATCAGATGAGATTTCACACTTCGCACCATCTGCTTGGACTCGCACAACTAATGCCGATGGCACACCGGGGCAGTGGTACATGCACCTCTTTGCACCTGAACAACCAGATTTCAATTGGGATAACCGAGAAGTACAACTCGATTTCTTGAAGACACTTCGCTTCTGGGCAGATCGCGGCGTTGATGGTTTCCGTGTTGATGTTGCGCACGCAATGAAGAAAGATTTCAAACGCTTACATATTGCTAAGAAATCAATGAATGCCTTCAAAATTGCACAAGATGGCACCGATATTCTCTTTGACCGAAATGAAACCCATGAGATTTTTCGCGAATGGCGAAAAGTATTCAATGAATACAACCCTCCACGCGTAGCTGTTGCAGAGGCATATGTTCAAGCAAAGCGTCGTATGCTCTATGCCCGCCCAGATGAACTAGGGCAAGCATTCAACTTTGATCTTCTCACTGAAGATTTTGATGCACGCCGATTCAAGAAAGTTATCTCTGACAATATTCGCCTTGCTAAATCAGAGGGCTCTTCATCGACGTGGGTTTTAGATAACCACGATCGAATGCGCCATGCGACCCGTTATGGATTACCAAAGAAAACAAACCTTATTCAATGGCTTCTCTCTGATGGCAAAAGTGCCAAGTTAGATCGCGCGCTTGGTCTTGCTCGCGCTAATGCCGCAACAATGATGCTCTTAGCCCTTCCTGGTTGCACATATATTTACCAAGGTGAAGAACTTGGACTCTTTGAAGTAGAAGATATTCCTCAGAAAGATCTGCAAGATCCAATGTGGTTCAGAAATGTTGTTCCACAAATAATCAAAGGTAAAGTCTCTGGCCTTGCACTCATTCACACAGAAAAAGGTCGCGATGGTTGTCGCGTTCCACTTCCTTGGAATTCAACTAAGCCATCATTTGGATTTGGTCACGAGAAATCCCACCTTCCCCAACCGCAATGGTTTGCTAATCACGCAGTAGATAAACAAGATGGAATCAAAGGTTCCACACTTTCTCTCTATCGCGACGCACTTGCATTGCGAAAGAAATTACTAACGAGTGAAGAGTTGGAATGGATTCCTACAACTAATCCCGAAGTAATTCACTTCGTACGCCCTAATGGTTGGCAGTGCGTCATGAACTTCAATGCTAAGTCATACAAACTACCTGCAGGAAAAGTTGTTCTATCTAGTGCTCCAATTGTCGGTGGCAAAATTGGTGCAAATACAACTGTCTGGCTCACTGATTAGTGCGAATTGCGCGTAGATAAAAATTATTTTGAGTAAGTAGCTATACCCGCGCTATCCTTTGCGTGAAGAGTCGCCCGGATCACCGCGTTGCGCAAGCACCGAGGAAAGTCCGGACTTCACAGAGCAAGGTGGTGGGTAACGCCCACCCGGAGCAATCCGCGGGATTAGTGCCACAGAAAATAGACCGCACATGCAAATGTGTAAGGGTGAAACGGTGGTGTAAGAGACCACCAGTATTTGTAGTAATGCAGATAGCTTGGTAAACCCCACTTGAAGCAAGACCAGATAGATAGCGTTTGAGAACTGCTCGTTCGAGCTATCGGGTAGGTTGCTTGATTACGTAAGCAATTACGTAACTAGATGGATGGTGATCCGTTCGCAAGAACGACAGGATCCGGCTTATAGGGCGACTCTTCTTCCAATTAGGTGGGCGCAGGTTGAAACTGCGCTCACTTTCTTGTTTATAACTGTTTAGTTTTATGCAAAACCTTGGACAAATCTGCCGATTTCTATGGGCAAAATTGTGGATATTTGGGCAGAATCGTGTACATCGAAGTTGCAGAGAGAGAGAGAGCCGTCAAAGTTTGAGTTCTTCTCAATCGATAACATCGCCAATCTAAGTAATTGATACGTCTCCCCACCATCGCCAATCTTTCGAATTCACATTTTCTTTCATTTGTCAGGGCCTTTGAGAATGCACTGTTGTATAGTCACTGCATGCATGCGCGCTACAAGAAAACCTTCTCCGCGCTACTGGCCGTTTCATTTCTTTCGATCCTTGCTCATAGTTATGCAAGCCAAAGGACCACTTTTACGGTATTTGCGGCATCTAGTTTGGCCGATAGTTTCACCACTCTAGGCAAGTTATTTGAAAAGACACATCCGAACGTTGAAGTCACCTTTTCATTCCTAGCTTCACCAACCTTGGCAACACAAATAATTGCAGGAGCGCCAGCAGATGTTTTTGTTTCAGCGTCAAACAAAGATATGCAACGTGCATCA
>CAIZPZ010000147.1:0-1514 GCA_903934975.1 uncultured Actinomycetes bacterium
ACTAATATCTGGTTGCAGTGCGATCGTGCTTCCACTCATCGCTTTGCGAACACGGCTGACTAATTCAGAGACAAGACTTGCCTTCCATTCACTCCATGCTGCTCGCCCTGTTGCTTCACCATCGGCGATGCTGAGTGCATGCAATAGTTCAAGAGTCTCTAAATCTGGGATTACAGCAAGAATGGATGCGATTGTCGCAGGATCATCTAAGTCGCGACGTGTAGCTGTTGCAGAAAGTAATAAGTGATGTAGTACCAGAATTTTCAATGTCTCTATATCTTCTTGGGGGAAACCAAAACGTTTGGCTAATGGTTCGATAAGGCGCGCGCCGCGCTCGGAGTGATCTTCCTGCGTTCCCTTTCCAATATCGTGAAAAAGAGCACCAACAAGTAATAGGTCTGGCCGGTGCACATTGCGAGTAAGTGCTGCAGCGCGCACCGCTGTTTCCACCATATGTCTATCAACGGTATGTCTATGAAGGACATTGCGCTGCGGTAGCGAACGAACGCTATTCCACTCAGGAATCCATGAAAAAATAATCTCTTCTTGATCTAGCGCTTCAAAAACATCAACCATTGCACTTCCTGCGCCAATGAGTGCAACTAAATTCTCACGCGCTTCACGTGGCCATGGTTGTGGTAATTGCGCTCCACCCTCTTTGAGTATTACAGATAATCGCGCACACGAATCAAGTGATAGCGGTAAACCAAGTTGCGCAGCCTTTGCTGCTGCTCGAAGTCCAATAACTGGATCTGCATTCAAATCTTCTAACTCATCGATTACTACCTCTTGATGTGCAACGCTAATTCCGCCGCCGAGAGATGTAGTACGTGGCTTGCGAAGAATTCTGCCCAGCCCATCTTTTCCCTTGAAATCTAATCTGTGCCATGTTGAATTGAGTACATAGTCAACTGATCGAGCCGCACGTGCAACATCGCTCATCAACAGATCTGCGTCACCATATTCAAGATGTTTCGCAACTAAATCTTGCTCCTGAAAAAGTAATCGATCGCGATTCTTTTTTGTTACCTCATGTAGTGATTCTCGAACGCTTGCAAGGGTGGATTCGGCCCAACTGATGCGCTCTAATGCAATATCAACGGCTCCGCTCATTTTTATTGCACGAAGCGCATTGATATCGCGTAATCCTCCACGAGCCTCTTTCAAATCTGGCTCAAGCAAATAGGCCAACTCCCCTGCTCGCGCATGGCGCTCTTCAAGAGAGAGGCGCAATTCTGGAAGTCGCTTACGTGACTCTTTTCTCCACGAATCAATTGAATCATGTTGCACTGCGGCAACAAGATCGGCATCTCCGCATACAAGACGAATATCTAAAAGACCTAACGCAACTTTCAAATCATCATGCGCAGCATCACGTGTTTGCGCTCTAGTACGCACAGAATGATCAACACTTCTTGTATCCCACATGGGATAAAGCAACTTGTTCGCAAACTCACTGAGTTCGTCTTGACTCAAAGAATCATTATGCAAAATCAAAATATCTAAATCAGAAC
>CAIZPZ010000148.1:0-6509 GCA_903934975.1 uncultured Actinomycetes bacterium
AAGTAGTGTGTGGAGCTGGGTCAGTAATGTCATCTGCAGGAACATAAATTGCCTGCATAGATGTAATTGAGTGACCACGTGTTGAAGTAATGCGCTCTTGCAACTGTCCCATTTCATCTGCAAGTGTTGGCTGGTAACCCACTGCAGATGGCATACGGCCGAGAAGAGTTGATACTTCAGAACCTGCTTGTGTAAAGCGGAAAATATTGTCGATGAAGAGCAATACATCCTGCTTTTGAACATCGCGGAAATATTCAGCCATTGTGAGCGCTGAAAGTGCAACACGAAGACGCGTTCCAGGTGGTTCATCCATCTGGCCGAAGACCAATGCAGTCTTATTGATAACGCCAGTCTCGGTCATTTCCAAGAAAAGGTCGTTACCTTCACGAGTACGCTCACCAACACCGGCGAATACAGATACACCACCGAAGTTTTCAGCTACGCGATAAATCATTTCCTGAATCAAAACTGTCTTGCCTACACCTGCACCACCAAATAGACCGATTTTTCCACCCTTTACATATGGTGTGAGTAGATCGATAACTTTGATACCTGTTTCAAACATCTCTGTCTTTGATTCGAGCTGATCGAATGCAGGTGCATTACGGTGAATTGGCCAACGCTCTTTGATATCAAGTGAAGATGTTGGAACATCGAGTGATTCACCAAGAGTATTGAATACGTGACCCTTTGTTACATCGCCCACTGGAACCATGATTGGGTCGCCTGTGTCGGTCACTTCAGTACCGCGCACCATTCCATCGGTTGGTTGCATCGAGATTGCACGCACGAGGTTGTCGCCAATATGTAGCGCAACTTCCATCGTCAAAGTACTCGTTACACCAGCCATCGTCACATCGACGTGGAGAGCATTGAAGATCGCTGGCATTGAATCAGCTGGGAATTCAATATCCACAACTGGTCCGATGACTCGAGCTACTCGCCCTTTATTGGATGTTTTTACCGACATCATTCACTCCCTGCACTAGCTGAGGCCAACGCGTCTGCGCCGCCAACAATTTCACTGATCTCTTGGGTAATTTCTGCTTGACGAGCAGCGTTCGCAAGTCGTGTGAGCGACTTGATTAGATCATCAGCATTGTCAGTTGCTGATTTCATTGCACGGCGTCGAGCTGCATGCTCAGATGCCGCTGATTGCAACATTGCGTTGAATACTCGAGCCTCGATATAGCGAGGAAGAAGTGCGTTGAGCACTGTTCCGGCATTAGGTTCGAATTCATACATTGGAAGCAGTGCAGCAGTAACTGGTTCACTGCTCTCAACAACTTCGAGAGGAAGCATTCGCTTAGCGAGTGCATTCTGGGTAAGCATTGAATGAAATTCAGTAAAGATAATATGAATTTCATCTACGCCATTTACATCAGTTTGCGCATCTGCAAGAAACGCCTCGATTAAGGCATTTGCTACTTCTTTTGCATCTTCATATGTCGGATTATCTGAAAATCCTGACCACGATCCAGCAATCGCACGGTTGCGGAAGCGGTAATAATTCACTGCTTTTCGTCCAACCAAATAGGCAGATGCTTCCAAACCGCGTTCTTTGAGAAGTGCAACGAGTTGCTCTCCCTCTTTGATCGCATTATTTGAATATGCACCAGCCATACCGCGATCTGCCGAAATAATAAGTACGGCTGCGCGAATTGGATTCTCAGATTGCGTCGTCAACGGATGATTAGTCGAAGAAAAAGAGGCAACTGCAGATACAGCACGAGTCAACTCATTTGCGTAAGGAGTTGAAGCGGTGACTCGTTGCTGCGCCTTGACAATTCGAGAAGCCGAAATCAATTCCATGGCTTTCGTAATTTTCTTGGTCGCTTTAACGGATCGCATCCGCCTGCGATATATGCGAAGTTGGGCACCCATGAGTTACTTCTTCACCGCCGGTGGGACGTGCTTAATAATCTTTTCAGATGCTTCGCTATCTAGAGCTTCAGCTGCTGCTTCATTGATTGCTGCAGAAGCAGTTGCCTTGAAGATCTTCTTGAATGCAGCGACTGCTTCTTCCATTGACTTCACAGTGTCATCTTCTAACTGCTTAGTCTCTGAAATAACATCGAAGATTGCTTTGCGTTCGCGTCCAATGAATTCAAGAAGTTCTGATTCAAAGCGACGAATATCTGCAACTGCAACATCATCGAGCTTGCCTGATGTACCAGCCCAAATAGAAACAATCTGGCGCTCTAGTGAATAAGGTGAGTACTGACCTTGCTTCAACAATTCAACCATGCGTGCACCGCGCTCAAGTTGAGCCTTTGATGCAGCATCGAGATCAGAACCGAAAGCAGCAAATGCTTCAAGCTCACGGAACTGTGCAAGGTCAAGACGCAAACGTCCAGCGATTTTCTTCATCGCCTTTGTTTGTGCAGATCCACCCACGCGAGATACAGAAACACCCACGTTGATAGCTGGGCGAACACCTGCGTTGAAAAGATCTGTTTCCAAGAAGCACTGTCCATCAGTAATCGAAATTACGTTTGTTGGAATAAATGCAGAAACGTCATTTCCCTTTGTTTCAATGATTGGAAGACCGGTCATTGAACCGCCACCGAGTTCATCAGATAGCTTTGCGCAACGCTCGAGTAGACGTGAGTGCAAATAGAAAACGTCTCCTGGATACGCTTCGCGACCTGGTGGACGACGAAGCAACAATGAGACCGAACGATAAGCCTCTGCCTGCTTTGAAAGATCATCAAAAACAATGAGAACATGCTCGCCGTTATACATCCAGTGCTGACCAATTGCAGAACCTGTATATGGCGCGAGGTACTTGAAACCTGCTGGATCTGATGCAGGAGATGCAACGATTGTTGTGTATTCCATTGCGCCAGCTTCTTCAAGTGCGCCCTTTACGGCTGCAATTGTTGAACCCTTTTGTCCAATAGCAACATAAATACATTTAACTTGCTTCTTCTTATCTCCTGTTTTCCAGTTCTCTTTCTGGTTAATAATTGTGTCGACAGCAACTGCAGTCTTACCAGTCTGGCGGTCACCAATAATCAACTGACGCTGTCCGCGACCAATAGCGGTCATCGCATCGATAGCTTTGATACCAGTTGCAAGTGGCTCCTTTACGGGTTGACGCTCTACAACAGATGGTGCCTGCAGTTCGAGTGCGCGACGTGCATCTGCTTTGATCTCGCCCTTGCCGTCGATTGGACGACCAAGTGGATCAACTACGCGACCAAGGAATGCATCTCCAACTGGTACGGAGAGAATTTCACCTGTACGTCGAACTGATGTGCCTTCTTCAATTCCTTCGTAACCACCCAAGAGAACGACACCGATTTCGCGTACGTCGAGGTTGAGTGCAAGACCGAGGGTTCCATTTTCAAATTGCAGAAGTTCATTTGCCATTGTTGATGGCAAACCTTCAACGCGTGCGATGCCATCGCCTGCTTGGCTAACGGTTCCAACCTCATCGCGTGCTGCTACGCCTGGATCGTATGACCTAACGAAGTTCGCTAAGGCGCCCCGAATTTCTTCTGGGTTGATCTTGAGCTCTGCCATGTCTATCTCCCTTTGTCTTTTTCTTATAAAACTTCTGTGAACCTAAATCATTTACTTCCAGCGAGTGCACGGCCTGCACCAGCTAAACGATGTGAAACTGAACCATCTACTAACTCATCTGCATACTTGATTGAAACTCCACCAACGATTGACTTATCTACTTCAACATTGACGCGAACTGGTTGGCCCGCTTGCTTTGTTAGAGCATCGATTAGACGTGTGTGCTGAGCTGATGAAAGTGGCGCAGCCACGCGAACAAGTGCGATCAAGCGATCACGACGAGCAGCGAGGGCGTATTCATAATCTGAAAATGCTGACTCAACGCTGCGAGATCTCCAGTTTTCAACAAGATGTGAGACCAACTTGAGCGTTGAGACTGAAGAATTCTTACCGAGTAATTCATTGACAAGGGCTGCCTTTGCAACCGATGCTGATGAAGTTAGTGCGGTGCGAAGTTCGTAATTTGTGGCAACTGCGCGAGATATAGCGAAGATTTCCTCTTCAACGCGATCTAGTTCACCAGCAATATTTGCAGCCGATGCTTGGGCCTCAATAGCTAGTTGTTCTAGAACCTGCACCAAATCTTTCGTTGCAGACCAGCGCAATGCGCTGACTTCTGTAACCAAAGTAAGTGCAGCTGCACCCACGCTCTTGCCAAAGAGTTCTTTGAGAAGGGCTGCCTTTGATGCGCCATCACGTGAAGGATCTGTAATTGCACGACGAATAGCAATATTGCTTTCCAAGGTATCGCCAATAAAGAAAAGTTCGCTGCTGAGCGCTGATGCACTATCAACAGTTGCGCCCTTTACGGCAGCATCAACTTTGCCGCGTGCAATCACTAATGATTGACGGCTGCTGCCACCCAAGTGCGCTCTCATTTCTCTTCCTTACTTTGACTTCTCTAAATCATCAAGAAAGCGATCGACTACACGTGATTGACGTGCCTGGTCATCTAGCGCTTCTCCAACAATCTTTGATGCGAGTTCAACTGCAAGTGCTCCAACTTCACCGCGAAGTGAAGTGATTGCTTGTTGACGCTCTGCTTCGATTGATGCTTGTGCTGTTGCAGTAATACGTGCTGCTTCTTCTTGTGCCTTTGTGCGTAATTCTTCGATGATTGCTGAACCTTGTACACGTGCTTCTTCGCGAAGTGTTTGTGCTTCTTCGCGAGCTTTAGAAAGTTGCTCGTTGTACTGGACGAGTGCGCGTTGCGCCTCAAGCTGTGCTTGTTCTGCACGCTCCATGCCACCTTGAATCGCATTAGTGCGCTCCTTGAAGGCCTTTTCAAACATAGGCACAACTTTGGAACGCAAGACAATGAAGAGCAAGCTAAATGCAACGAATCCCACAATCATTTCTGCGGTGTGAGGAATCAGCGGATTTAGCTTTCCTGCTTCAGCCAAATTTACAAATCGCATTCTTTATCCCTAATTAGAGAACGAATGCGAGAACGAGACCGAAGAGTGCAAGAGCTTCAGCAAGTGCGAACCCAAGGAACGCGATTGGCTGGAGAACGCTACGTGCTTCTGGTTGACGTGCTACGCCACTGATATATGCAGCGAAGATCATTCCTGTTGCAATTGCGGGTCCAATTGCAGAGAGGCCATAACCGACCAGGTTGAGTGTGCCTGTCATTTTTCTTACCTTTCGTAGTTCTTTCTTAGTGGTTGTTTGGGTAGAGATGTACTTCTTTAGTGCTCGTCGGCAAGTGCACCGGCGATATAGAGCGCTGTCAACAGAGTAAAGATGTACGCCTGTAGACACTGAACCATGAATTCGAAGAATGTGAGACCGATACCAAATGCGAAAGCAAATGGACTCACAAGCTTCAAACCAATTACACCTTTGAGTAGATGATCTCCACCCATGATGAATACGAGCAACAACAAGTGGCCCGCAAACATATTTGCGAAAAGACGAAGTGAGAGCGTTAGTGGGCGCACCAAGAAAAATGTTGCTAATTCAATTGGCGTCAAAAGGATATAAACAGGCTTAGGTACCCCAGGCATAAACATGATGTCTTTCAAATATTTGCCTAGTCCTTGTTTGCGAATACCTACATAGTGGAATACAACAAATGTAAAGACTGCCAAGACGTACGGAAAACTAACTCGTGACATTGTCGGGAACTGCAAAAGAGGAACAATTCCAAATAGGTTATTAGTCAAAATAAATGTAAAGAGGGTGAAGAGGTAAGGAACAAAGCGCATAAATTCATGACCGATAACATCGCGAGCTAGATCATTGCGAACAAATGCGTAAATGCTCTCACCAGCGAATTGGAGCTTTGATGGCACAACTGCTGCTTTACGTGAGGCGGCAATAAAGAAAATTGAAATCAAAATTACTGAAAAAAAGACCATCACAATCGGTTTTGTTGTAAAAGCGTTATCGCCAAAAATTGGAGGAAGATTGAAGTCGTTGCTGCTTGGCGGAACGAAGCCTTCGCCTTCTGCGCTAAGACGTACTAACGAGCGCACACATACTCCTCAACTTCGATAAAAATCCAAATGGGCAAGACTGTGGGGATACGCAACCTTATGTGAGAGAGGCGCTTGCTGTGAAATCGAAAAGGGGGTGCCTAGGCGTGTATCAAGTCACTTACTCGCGGCCAAAGCGCAGCCAGACGAGGTAGAGAGATGCGCCCATTCCCAGCAAAAGCCCAACTAAAAGGAGGTAGCTCGTGCCGAGCCATTTATCAAGGCCCCAGCCGACCCCACCCCAAAAAAGCAGGCCCGAAAGGAGGTATCCGAAAATAGACCAGAGTGCATTCTCTTCGCCCTTCATAGTTATCCCTTCTTATCCGGCAATGGCAGATGTAATTTTAGTTTGAGATAACTACGTATCTCTCCCCCGAGCCATGTAAAAGTCAATGTTATCGCGGTGATGGCAAATGCGCCACGATCGATACTTTCACGAGATGTCATGCGCGTTAGCACATAAAGAAATGCGCCTAAGAGTATGAACTTTGCAAAATATGA
>CAIZPZ010000149.1:0-1809 GCA_903934975.1 uncultured Actinomycetes bacterium
CTCTGGTCCAACACCTGGGTAATCAAGTCCTGCAGAAATCGAATGCGATTCAACAGTTTGACCATTCTTATCTTGCAAAACGTACGAACGAGTTCCGTGAAGAACGCCTGCAGTGCCACCCGTAATTGTTGCAGCATGGCGTCCAGTTTCTACGCCATCTCCCCCTGCTTCAAGACCAATGAGTCGAACTGATGCATCACCGATAAAGTCATGAAATATTCCAATGGCATTTGAGCCGCCACCAACACATGCCAATACAGCATCAGGTAAGCGTCCCACTAGTTCTTGTACTTGAATTTTGGCTTCTTCGCCA
This sequence comes from uncultured Actinomycetes bacterium, assembly GCA_903934975.1. GTDB lineage: Bacteria > Actinomycetota > Actinomycetes > Nanopelagicales > Nanopelagicaceae > Planktophila. The sequence goes on from CAIZPZ010000149.1 coordinate 314, forward strand.
ATAATTTTATGAAAATCACGCACCATTGTTGGGAAAGGATGCGGACCCGCAACTGTTCCAAGTAAATAGTGTGTTGTTTCTACATTTGTTACCCAATCGCGCATCGCTTCATTGATTGCATCTTTGAGAGTTCGAGATCCTGTTGTAACAGGAACAACTTCTGCCCCAAGAATTTTCATACGTGCAACATTGAGTGACTGACGGCGCGTATCTTCTTCGCCCATATAGACAACGCATTCAAGGCCCATCAGCGCTGCTGCAGTTGCAGATGCAACGCCATGTTGTCCCGCACCGGTTTCAGCAATAATTCTTTTCTTACCCATGCGCTTAGTAAGAAGGGCTTGGCCCAAAACATTATTTATTTTGTGACTACCTGTGTGATTGAGATCTTCGCGCTTCAAAAGAATTCGCGCGCCACCTGCATATTCTGCAAATCTTTTTGCCTCAGTAAGGATGCTAGGACGACCTGTATACGTCAGATGTAACTGTGCAAGCTCGGCTTGAAAGATTGGATCTTTCGATGCGCTGATATGTGCAGCTTCAAGTTCTTCTAAAGCACCGATGAGTGCTTCTGGAACGAAGCGGCCGCCATATTGGCCAAAGTGTCCGAGAATCGTGGATTCTGATGTGGTCATGAAATAAGTCTACCGATGACCACGTAATTCGCGCATGGCGAGTTCTGTATCCGATGAGCGCACAAGGGCCTCTCCCACCAATATTGCTGTTGCTCCATGTTCTTGGGCAAATTCAACATCACTGCGATTGGAGATACCCGATTCTGCTACCCGCACCATGGAGGTCGGAATTCGAGGTATGAGTTGGGCAAATGCTGCTGAGTCAACGTCGAGTGTTTTGAGATTACGAGAGTTGACGCCAATAATCTCTGGCGAAATTTCGAGCGCTCTTTCCAATTCGTCGTGGGTGTGAACTTCAATAAGTGATGACATCCCTAATTCTTTGGCTAGTTGAAAATAATCATCGAGTTGATTCTTACTCAGTGCAGCAACGATTAGCAGTACGAGATCTGCTCCATGTGCGCGCGCTTCTAAAAATTGATATTCATCAACCATGAAATCTTTTCTCAAAATGGGTATCTCCACGCGTGTTCGCACTGCATCAAGGTCATCTAATGAACCACCGAAACGGCGTCGCTCCGTGAGCACGCTAATGACATTTGCTCCAGATTCTTCATATCTACTCGCTAGTGCACCTGGATCTTCAATTGCTGCAAGTGCGCCTTTACTTGGGGAAGAGCGCTTCACCTCTGCAATTATTGAAATCTCTGGGCCGGCAAATGCTTTTCCAATGTTTCGAACAGCTGGTGCGCTTTCTAGCGCCTCTCGGATTTGAGCAAGCGGTAAACGACGCATTGCCAAATCTTCTCTTACGCCTTCAATGATTGAATCTAGAACGCTCATTTACTCTCATCATTTTCTGTTGGATCTATTCCCTGATCTAAAGAGTTCCATGGCGTCAATATCTTTACTTTTCTTTCA
>CAIZPZ010000150.1:0-6642 GCA_903934975.1 uncultured Actinomycetes bacterium
GAAAATGGCTGGAATTGGTTTCTAGAAGCGCTAGATACCGCGGGCTGCGAACTCACAGCCCCAAGTGGAACGGTGACACGTGTTGCTAGTTCTTCCTTTGGAAAACTATCTCCTCGAAGCGATGAGGCTGAAATAGAAATTCGTGCATCGTGGACACCGCTTATTTCTTCGCCAGTTGAAATAATGAAACATATAACTGGCTGGTGCAATTTGATATCTGAAATCGCAGCTCTTCCTCCCATTCCTGAGGGTGTTTCTGCAATTACCTCTGCTAAACGTCGATAAGTATGAGTGACGAAGAAGTTATCTCTGTCCCCCTGCTTGCCCCCGGTGCTGGTACTCCCGAAGTTATTGATACCGAGAGTGCATTTGAAAATGCGCTTGGGCAATTAGCTAAAGGCAGTGGACCCTTCGCTGTAGATGCAGAACGCGCATCGGGTTTTCGATATAGCGCTCGTGCATACCTGATTCAGATCAAGCGCACAGGTGGCGGCCTGCACCTCATCGATCCGATTCCTTTTGGACCAGGACATAAACTCTTTGCCCAACTCAATGATTTATTGAATACAGATGAAGTTATTTTGCATGCTAGTACGCAAGATTTACCGTGTTTGCGCGAACTCGGAATCCATCCTGTTAGATTATTTGATACAGAATTAGGTGGTCGTATTGCAGGCTTACCTCGAGTTGGCCTTGGCCCGCTTTTAGAATCACAGATGGGCGTCTCACTCGCTAAAGAACATAGTGCGGCAGATTGGTCTGTTCGTCCACTGCCCGTTGCTTGGTTGACCTATGCAGCCCTCGATGTTGAATTACTCGTTGAACTGAGAGACAAGATGTATGAACTTCTCAAAGTTTCTAAAAAGTTAGAGTGGGCGCTGCAAGAGTTTGATTCAATATTGGCCGCTCCCCCGTCACCGCCTCGTGTTGATCCTTGGCGTCGCACATCAGGTATGCACAAAATAAAGCGACGCGATCATCTGGCGACAATCAAGGAATTGTGGATCACACGAGATTCGATTGCGCAAAGGGAAGATATTGCTGCTGGAAAATTGCTCAACGATTACGCCATTGTTGAACTTGCGATGTCGATGCCAAAGAATAAAAAAGAGTTTGAAAAAGCGCTGCGTCCTCTGGGTTTGCGAGCGCGATGGTTAGAAAATATCGATACCTGGCTCACAGTGATTTTAGATTCAGCAAATATCCCTGAAGAGCAATGGCCACCGCTGCGTTCTCACTCCGATAATTCAATGCCTCCGGTAAAACTGTGGCGAGATCGCTTCCCTGATAAATACGCACCACTTACTCACGCACGCGCTGCCATTGAATTGCGAGCGCAAGAACTCTCTATTCCACTTGAGAATCTGATTACTCCCGATTACATCCGCCGCCTGTGTTGGGAACCGCCAATCGGTGCTACTGAAACTCTGAGCGAGGATGCAGTTCGCGAAAAACTCGCCTCACTCGGTGCTCGCCAGTGGCAGATCGATATCGTCGCTCCCCTTATTGCCCCAGCTCTGCTTGAAAAAGAGGCCCTTCCTGAGCCAAAGGTCGAAGAAGAGGCTGCGAGTGAGGAGACTCACGCGTAAAATGCTGAATTACGCAACATAACAGTTGCGTAATTCCTCCACCTGCCTTAGGTTTATCAAATGCTGAACACGTTCATTATTGCCCTTCGTGAAGGGCTAGAGGCCGCTCTCATTGTCGGCATCTTGGCTGCCTACATCATCAAAACTAATAATCGCAGCCTTCTCAAACCATTGTGGCTCGGAGTTAGTGCGGCATTAGTTCTTAGTTTGAGTCTTGGCGCAATTCTGAGCTTTACCGCCGCCGAACTATCAGATCGCGGAAACGAACTCTTTGCAGGAACCACATCATTTATTGCTGTCGGCCTTGTTACATGGATGGTTTTTTGGATGAAGCGCACGGCGCGAGTTCTCAAGAGTGAACTTCACGGAAAAGTAGATCACGCATTGACAGCAGGGCCTCTAACGCTAGCGGGCGTGGCTTTTTTCGCAGTCCTTCGTGAAGGTCTTGAAACTGCTCTCTTTGTTTATGCAAACTTTCAAACTGTTGATGGTAAAACCTCGGCAACCATTGGTCTGATTTTAGGTTTTGCAATTGCGATTGGTCTGGGTTGGGCAATCTTTAAGAGTGCAATCAGATTGAACCTCAGTAAATTCTTTACATACACAGGAATTGCTTTGATCATTGTTGCCGCCGGTGTTCTTTCCTACGGTGTCCATGAGTTCCAGGAGCTCGGATGGCTGCCAGGCGTTGATGCCTTTGTATGGGATGTAACTTCATGGCTTCCTAAGGAGTCATTGGTGGCTGGCATTCTCAGTGGCACCGTGGGCTTTGATACGACCACCTCATGGCTGCAATTGGCCATCTGGGCGATCTATTTGGTTGCAGTCTTGGTGCCATACCTGAGCCCCGCACGAGCTAAGGCGCTAGTTTCCTAAATACCTACTGCTGAGTAACATTACCTATATCCCGCAAGGCGATCTTAGGTAAGGAAGACCATGTCACGCAGCGTTGTTTTAGTAGATGCAGTTCGAACTCCATTTGGAAAAGCCGGAAGCATGTATGCCGGCACTCGCGCAGATGATTTGATGGTGCGCGCTATTCGCGGACTCCTTGAGCGAAATCCAAAGCTAGATCCAAAATCAATCGATGATGTTGCAATCGCTGCTGCAACACAAAGCGGTGATCAAGGAATGAATATTGGTCGAAGCGTTGCACTCCTTGCAGGACTTCCCAACACTGTTCCTGGTTATTCAATTGATCGCTGGTGCGCCGGCGCAATGACTGCTGTAACAACTATCAGTGGAGCAATTGCAATAGGTGCTTATGACATTGCAATTGCCGGTGGCGTTGAACATATGGGAAATCATCCAATGGGTGAAGGTATGGATCCAAACCCGCGCTACTTAGCAGAGAAAATTGTTGATCAAGATGCCCTTGCTATGGGTGCAACTGCTGAGCGTTTACATGATCGCTTTCCGCAACTAACAAAAGAGCGCGCAGATCGTTATGCAATGAATTCACAACTCAAAACAGCGCAGGCATATGCAGATGGAAAAATTCAACGTGATTTAATTCCAACTGCTGCCAGAAGCGCTGAACTTGGTTGGGGCGTTGCAACAGCAGATGAGTCGCCGCGACCAACGACAACAATGGAGGGCCTTGCAGGATTGAAGACTCCATTTCGCCCAGCAGGTCGCGTTACACCTGGTAATTCATCTGGGCTCAACGATGGTGCAACTGCTGCAATTTTGGCAGATGAAGAAAGGGCAAAAGAGTTAGGCCTTAGCATCAAAGCGCGCCTTGTTACATTTGCATTTGCCGGCGTTGAACCAGAAGTTATGGGTTATGGACCAGTTCCTTCAACAATCAAAGCGTTAGCAAAAGCAGGACTGACCATCGCTGATATCGGAGCATTTGAAATCAACGAAGCATTTGCTGTTCAAGTTATTGCGTTCCTTGATCACTTTGGAATTGCCGATGATGACGCACGAGTAAATCCATATGGTGGCGCTATCGCTGTTGGCCACCCACTTGCATCCTCTGGTGTTCGTTTGATGCTCAACTTAGCGCGAACCTTTGAAGAGCACCCTGAGGTGCGTTATGGCATTACAACAATGTGTATTGGCCTTGGAATGGGTGGCACAGTTATTTGGGAAAACCCTCACTTTGTTGGAGGTTCAAAATAATGACTACTAACACAATCGAAATGCCAGAAGGTGCACCAGAAGAAGTTGTAACAAATGCACTCGTGCGCGATATTGATCTTGGAGCATTTGGCCATAAAGGTAACTTGGCCCTTATCACTTTAGATAACGGCCTAGATCACACACGTCCAAATACTTTTGGCCCGCAATCACTCATGGCACTCGATGGCGCAATTACTGAGGCGCTCTCACGCAAGCCTGCAGCAATTGCAATTACTGGCAAGCCATTTATCTTTGCAGCGGGCGCTGATCTTTCAGCGCTTTCATTTATTACAAAGCGTGAGCAATCACTAGCAATTGGAAAATTGGGCCACGATGTATTTCGTCGCCTCAATGAATGTGGCACACCAACCTTTGCATTTATCAATGGGTTAGCACTCGGTGGTGGCCTCGAGGTTGGATTACATTGCAACTATCGCACCCTTGCAACAATAGCTTTTACAGGCCTGCCAGAAGTATTCCTCGGTCTTGTTCCTGGATGGGGTGGTGCAACTATTTTGCCTAAGCTCATCGGTCCAGAGCGCGCAGTTCAAGTAATAATGCTCAACGCGCTCAATAACAACACCATGATGAAATCAAAAGATGCCCTCGCACTCGGTGTTGTCGATGCAGTATTTGAACCCTCTGACTTCTTGGAACGCTCTATTTCATTTGCAGCATCTGTTCTCAGTGGTTCAAAGAAAATTGAACGCACTGATTACACCAATGATGCTGGCTGGGAAAAGGCGATTGCAACTGGTCGAGCAGCTGCATTGAAAAAATATGGCGGTGCAGAAATAGCATCGCCGACTCGCGCACTCGAACTTATTGCTGCCGCGCAAAAATCAACTCTTGGCCAAGGCTTTGATGCAGAAGATCAAGCACTTGCTGATCTCACAATGAGTAATCCACTTCGTGCATCTCTCTACGCATTCAACTTGATTCAAAAGAAGCGCAAGAAAGTTGAAGGTGCACCCAAGCCAGCACTTGCTCGCAAAGTGACCCGCGTCGGCGTTGTTGGCGCTGGCCTTATGGCATCTCAATTAGCGCTATTGCTTTTGCGCAATCTCAAGTGTCCAGTTGTTATGACAGATATTGATCAAGAGCGCGCCGATAAGGGTGTCGCTTGGGTCAAGGCAGAGATTGCAAAACTAGTTGAGAAAAAGCGTATGCATCCAGAAGCGGCGGCGCGATTAGTGGGACTCATAAGCGGTTCAGCTGATCAAAGCGTCTTTGCAGGTTGTGACATCGTTATCGAAGCTATTATTGAAGAACTCTCACTCAAGCAAGATCTCTTCAAAAAGTTAGAGGCGATCGTCTCCCCCGAATGCGTTATTGCAACTAATACATCTTCGCTCTCTGTAGAAGCGATGAGTCAAGGTATGAAAAATCCAGAGCGCGTGATTGGTTTCCACTTCTTCAATCCAGTGGCAGTGATGCCGCTACTTGAAGTTGCACGCACGAGTGCCACTGATGATGTGACAACTGCAACTGCTGTAGCCATTGGCAAAGAACTCAAGAAGACAATGGTGATTACAAAGGATGCACCAGGTTTTGTTGTCAATCGCTTGCTCACACGTTTCATGGGCGAAATCACCGATGCAATGGATGAGGGCACAGCCCCTGATGTTGCAGATGGGGCGATGCGAAGCATTGGTTTCCCAATGTCACCATTTGAATTACTTGGCCTCGTTGGTCCAGGTGTTGCGTTGCATGTCTCTGAGACACTCAATAAGAATTTGGGACCACGTTATCGAATCTCACCTTCAATGCAACGTATGGTCAAAGAAGGCGTTCGCACTTTCTATATCAAAAATGATGATGGAACTCTCACGCCGAATCCTGCCGCACTTGCACTCGTTGAAAAAGGCGAAAAGGCTTCCACTGCAGAGCAAGTTCGCTTGCGCGCACTGACTGCAATTGCGCAAGAAGCACGCATGATGCTCGATGAAGGAGTTGTTTCAACACCTGCAGAGATTGATTTATGTATGTTGATGGGCGCTGGTTGGCCAATGCACTTAGGTGGAATCTTGCCGTACTTAGATCGCGAAGGAATTAGCGATTCTGTTTGTGGTCAACGTTTTCATGCTCCTGGAGTTGCATCCCTTCTCTAACAGAGCTACTCCATTCCACAACACTGCGTGTGATGTTTTGAGCGGTAATACCTAAATCGCTCAGAACTTCGCCGCGCTTTGAATGTTCAATAAATTCAAGTGGAACGCCGATCGAATGTATTGGCACCATCAGCCCTGCATCTCTAAACATTTCAGAGATTGTGCTTGCAATACCACCGTGGCGAATTCCATCTTCTAATACAACGACGCTCTTATAGCGCTGGGCCATAGTAATAAGTGAAACCGGTAGCGGCTTTACCCATCGCGGATCAATAACCGTGACGCCAACACCTTCGCGATATGCCTGTGATGCGGCCTCAACTGCAACGTGTGCAAGGGCTCCAACGCTGACTAACAAAACGTCTGCACTTTCTCCGCGATACAAAACATCGATTCCGTCGCGGCGCTCAAATGCTGGAATATCTTCAATGACTGCGCCTTTAGGGAAACGAAGAAGTGATGGAGCATCAGATATTGCTACCGCTTCATTGAGTGTCTCTTTCAAGCGCGCACCATCGCGTGGCGCTGCAACATGAAGTGTTGGAATAATTCCAGTAAGAGCTAAGTCCCACATTCCATTATGTGATGGTCCGTCATCGCCAGTAATACCAGAGCGATCGAGAACAAAAGTAACTCCAGCCTTATGGAGTGCAACATCTAATAAAACTTGATCAAATGCGCGGTTCAAAAATGTTGAATAGAGGGCAACGACTGGGTGCAGGCCGGTAAAAGCCATTCCTGCTGCACTCGTTACAGCGTGCTGTTCTGCAATACCAACATCGATGGTGCGCTCTGGGAAATGCTTTTGGAATGAA
>CAIZPZ010000151.1:0-2646 GCA_903934975.1 uncultured Actinomycetes bacterium
AATCCCACGCTCTGCTGCAATACCTGGAGCGTTGACGTACGTGATTTCTTCAGCACCAGTTGCAATGAGTGCACCCTTGAGTGCGCTCACTGCCAAGATTGAAGAATCGTGACCAGAGATATCACCACGAACATGGACATCCATGCTTACAGGTAATTCACCAGCAAGTGCTGTTGCAAGTTGGGCCATCTTTTCAACGAGTGGAAGTGATGGGCGAATATCTTCGTGAATAGATCCACCTTTGACGTTTACTGCATCAGGGACCAATTCTCCAGCAAGTGCCTTACGAACAGAGACTGCAACTGCAATTCCTGCACGCTCTTGTGCTTCATCAGTTGATGCACCCAAGTGCGGTGTTGCAACAACTTGATCGAGTGTGAAAAGTGGTGAGTCAGTACATGGCTCTGTTGCAAAAACATCAAGGCCAGCTCCTGCAACACGACCTTCAGTAATTGCATCAAAGAGTGCAGCTTCATCGAGGACTCCCCCGCGAGCAGCATTGATAATGCGCACTGATGGCTTTACCTTCTTGAGTGCTTCAACTCCAATGAGATTTGCTGTCTCTTTTGTCTTTGGTAAGTGAATTGTTATGAAATCACTAACCTTCAAGAGCTCATCAAGTTCAACAAGAGTTACGCCAAGTTGGGCGGCACGTGCTGGTTGCAAGTATGGATCGTAGGCAACAACATTCATTCCAAATGCCTGCATGCGATGAGCAACTAACTGTCCAATACGACCGAATCCAACAATGCCTAGAGTTTTTTCGAAAAGTTCAGCGCCTGTGTACTTAGAGCGCGCCCACTTTCCATTACGAAGTGCGGCATGTGCTGGTGAGATAAATCGAGCTGAAGCTAGAAGTAAAGAGATTGCAAGTTCTGCTGCGCTGACAATATTTGATGTTGGTGCGTTGACAACCATGACACCTGCAGTAGTAGATGCAGGAATATCAACATTGTCGAGTCCAACTCCGGCGCGAGCAATTACTTTCAAACCCTTAGCAGCAGCAATTGCTTCTGCATCCATTTTGGTTGCAGAGCGAATCAATACTGCGTCAACACCCTTTGCAAGTGCAGCCAAAAGTTCATCGCGATTAGCGCCATCACAATGACGCACCTCGAAATCTGGGCCTAATGCATCAAGTGTTGCAGGACTTAGTTCTTCAGCAATAAGTACAACAGGTTTACCCACGTGCAGCGCTTCCTTCTTTGTAATCATCCTTATTTGAAGTCTTCATCCAGCTAAACATTTTGCGAAGTTCGCGTCCAACAGATTCGATTGGGTGAACTTCACCTTTTGCACGAAGTGACTTGAATTCTGGTGCTCCGGCTTCTTGATCATCGATGAAGCGCTTTGCAAATGCTCCACTTTGGATATCCGCTAGAACAGCCTTCATATTCTCTTTCACATGTGGATCGATAACGCGTGGACCAGAGACATAATCTCCGAATTCAGCAGTATCTGATACTGACCAACGCTGCTTTGCGATTCCACCCTCGTACATCAAGTCAACAATCAACTTGAGTTCGTGAAGACATTCAAAGTACGCAACTTCTGGTTGGTATCCAGCTTCGATCAAAGTTTCAAAACCGTACATAACGAGTTGTGAAGCGCCACCGCAGAGAACTGATTGCTCTCCGAATAGATCTGTTTCGCACTCTTCTGTAAATGTTGTAAGGATTCCACCGGCGCGAAGTCCACCGATTCCCTTTGCATATGAAAGTGTGAGTGGCCATGCATTACCTGTTGAATCTTGCTCAACTGCAACGATTACTGGAACTCCACGACCTGCTGAATATTCACGACGTACCAAGTGACCTGGGCCCTTTGGTGCAACCATACAAACATCAACATTTGCAGGTGGTGTGATGTAACCAAAACGAATATTGAAACCATGGCCAAAGAAAAGCGCATCGCCATCTTTGAGGTTTGGAAGAATTGATTCAGTGTAAATATGGCGCTGAACATGGTCAGGTGCCAAAATCATGATGACAGTTGCTTCTTTGACTGCATCAGCAACGCTTACAACGCGAAGACCTTCAGCCTCTGCTTTTGCGCGAGATGCAGAACCATCTTTGAGACCAACGCGAACATCAACTCCAGAGTCGCGCAGGCTAAGTGCATGTGCGTGACCTTGTGAGCCGTAACCGATAATCGCGACCTTGCGACCTTGGATGATTGATAGATCTGCATCCTCTTCGTGATACATCGTTGCCACGGTTTTCTCCTTTTTATCTTTATTCGGTTGGTTGATAGTTAGTTCTGGTAATCCGCCTGAACGCCATTGGCGATCGGAATTCCTGAGGTGCTAAGGGTACGCTCTGAAAGAGTGACGCTGCCACGCTCTAAAGCGATCAAGCCCGATTGAACGAGTTCACGAATGCCGAAGCGCTCCAGTGCTGAGAGTAAATCAGCGATTTTTGCCGTATCCCCTGTCGCTTCGATAGTGATTGAAATCGCATCTTCATCGACAATCTTTGCCTCATATGTTTCAACGACTGCTTCAACATCAAAGCGATTCTTTGGTGTTGCTGAGATTTTCACCATCAATAGCTCGGCTTGAACTGACTTGTTATCGACAACTTCGGCAATATGAATAACGTTGACTAACTTATCGAGTTGGCGAATCACTTGTTCTAATGGATGTCC
>CAIZPZ010000152.1:0-2214 GCA_903934975.1 uncultured Actinomycetes bacterium
ACACTCCAACATCGGGTGGAATGGTCAAACGCTCCCTTGGATATGCCCAAACTATTGGCGCTGATGCAATTCAAATCTTTGCATCAAATCCTCGTGGTTGGGCGCAATCAACACCTAATCCGCAAGCTGATGAAGAGTTTCGCACCAAATCTGCAGAGTTAGATATCTACACATATGTACATGCATCTTTTCTTATAAATTTGGGATCGCCTACTGAAAACACTTATGTAAATTCACTCGCATCAACTGCCTATTCATTGCAACGCGGAGCAGAAGTCGGTGCTCGAGGTGTCGTCATCCATACTGGATCTGCGGTCAATGAAGATCATGTTGCTAATGCATGGAAGCAGATTCATGAAGGAATGATGCCTGTACTCAATGCGCTAGGAGCTGACGCTCCATTTTTATTACTCGAACCAACTGCTGGTCAAGGTCAATCCTTAGTAAAGAAATTGGATGACTTAGAGAACTACCTCAAAGCACTCGAATATCACCCAAAAGTTGGAATCTGTCTCGATACATGTCACGTTTTTGCGGCAGGTCACGACATTGCAAAAAAAGGTGGAATGACAGAGACGATTGATTTACTCATTGAAATTGCTGGTCTGGAGCGTTTTCAACTCATTCATGCAAATGATTCAATGGACGTGTGTGGCGCACTCAAAGATCGCCATGCAAATATTGGTCAAGGAAAAATTGGCGTAGAGCCATTTAGAGAACTCCTTGCTCACCCAGCAGTGAAGAATGTTCCATTGATTCTTGAAACTCCTGGTATGGAACCTGCGCATGGCCCTGAAATTGAATTACTCAGAGAGTTACGAGATTCCAAATGAGCACAGCGAAACATGCCTACAAGCTAAAAATGGCTCCGTGGGCCTTGCTCACAGTCTCTATTGCTTGGGGCTTTTCATTTGTTGTGATGAAGGATGCAATCGAGCGACAGACTGTAAATAACTTTCTATTCACACGTTTTGGCTTAGCAGTCATTGTTATGGTTGCGATCAAACCGAAGGTAATCCAGTTTTTTACCAAAGACCTTTTACTTCGCGGCGGAGCAGCTGGTCTATTTCTCGGTAGCGGCTACATTCTTCAAACTCTGGGACTTGCCCGCACAGGTGCTGCTATCACTGGTTTTGTAACTGGTCTATACATTGTTCTTACACCTTTGATTGCATCACTATTCTTTAGAGAACGTGTGACTCGCTTTACATGGATTTGTGTATTTATCGCAACTATCGGTCTTGGTCTTTTATCTATCCGTGGATGGTCCGTTGGATTTGGCGAGTTACTCGTCCTAGGAAGCGCGGTTACATTTGCTCTTCATATTGTTGCTCTCAGTCGATGGAGCAATGGTCGCGATACCTACGCAATGACTGTTGTGCAATTAGCAATGTGCGCCATTGTTGCCGGCATTGGTTCTGCTTTTGAAGGTTATTCTCTGCCTCCAGATAATGGCGTGTGGGCCGTCGTAATCTTTACTGCAGTATTTGCCACGGCAATCGCATTTATTGTCCAAACATGGGCACAGGCTCATATGAGTGCAACAAAAGTTGCTGTCATTCTCACGATGGAAGTTGTATTTGCTGCAATCTTTGCAGTTCTCGTTGGCGGAGAGAGCTTGAGTCTTCAAAACTCAATCGGTGGAATCATGGTCGTTGTTGCCATGTATTTGATTGTTATACGAGAAGAGAAATAGGCTCATCACATGATTGATCTTCGCTCTGACACAGTTACCGTCCCAGACCAAGGAATGCGTGAAGCAATTGCGCAAGCTCCAGTAGGCGATGATGTCTATAGCGATGATCCAACTGCTAACTCACTAGAGGAACGTGTTGCCGCGCTTTTTGGAAAAGAGGCTGGGCTATTTACCCCAACTGGATCACTTGCAAATCAATTATCTATTCGCTCATTAGTCTCCCCCGGCGAAGAACTTCTTGCTGAGACAAATTCACATATTGTTCGTGCTGAACTAGGCGCTGCTGCAGTATTTAGTGGAATAACAACTCGCACATGGCCCGCGCGCAATGGTTTGCTCAAGGCATCCGACGCACTTGAGATTGCCAGACCTGATTCAGGACCTTACTTAGTTTCTACAACAGCAATCGCTGTTGAAAATACTCATAATTTTGGTGGCGGAACGGTTCAACCCATCGATCAAATAAAAGAACTGCATGCAGGTGCATCTAAGTTGGGAGTGCACTTACACCTAGATGG
>CAIZPZ010000153.1:0-2712 GCA_903934975.1 uncultured Actinomycetes bacterium
CGCTGACGATCTTCTTCAGCATGTGATTCAGCATCGGCCATCATGCGCTCAATCTCTTCCTTAGAAAGTGCAGAGCCACCTGTGATAGTCATGCTCTGTTCTTTTCCAGTTCCAAGATCTTTTGCAGAAACGTGAACGATTCCGTTTGCATCAATATCGAAAGTAACTTCGATTTGTGGAACTCCACGTGGTGCTGGTGGAAGTCCAGTGAGTTCGAACATTCCTAATTTCTTGTTATAGGTAGCCATTTCACGCTCACCTTGGTAGGCCTGAATCTGAACAGCTGGCTGATTATCATCAGCAGTTGTAAAGATTTCACTGCGCTTTGTAGGAATAGTTGTGTTGCGCTCAATCAACTTTGTCATAACTCCACCCTTGGTTTCGATACCAAGTGAAAGTGGTGTTACATCGAGTAGCAATACATCCTTTACTTCACCTTTGAGAACACCTGCTTGAAGGGAAGCACCAACTGCAACAACTTCATCAGGGTTTACGCCCTTGTTTGGCTCTTTTCCTCCAGTGAGTTCGCGAACAAGGTCTACAACTGCAGGCATACGAGTTGATCCACCAACTAGGACAACGCTGTGAATATTTGCAATTGGAATTCCAGCATCTTTGAGAACTGCTTGGAAAGGCTTCTTGCAACGATCTAGAAGTGTTGCTGTCATTGTTTGGAACTGTGCACGTGTAATTGTTTCATCCATAAACAAGGGATTCTTTTCAGAATCTACTGTGATGTATGGCAAATTGATTGATGCAGACTGCGATGATGAAAGTTCGATCTTTGCCTTTTCGGCAGCTTCACGAATACGTTGCATCGCCATCTTATCTTTTGTTAGATCAATTCCATTTTTTGAACCAAATGTTTGAACTAAGTAATCGACAAGTGCTTGATCCCAGTCATCTCCACCAAGATTGTTATCGCCATTAGTTGCTTTTACTTCTACAACTCCATCACCGATTTCTAGAAGTGAAACGTCAAATGTTCCACCGCCTAAGTCGAATACAAGAATTGTCTGCTCTTGATCGGCCTTATCAAGACCGTATGCGAGCGCCGCAGCTGTTGGTTCGTTGATAATACGCAAGACGTTGAGACCAGCAATTTCGCCAGCTTCTTTTGTTGCTTGACGTTGTGCATCATTGAAGTACGCAGGCACAGTGATAACTGCATCCGTTACTGTTTCGCCAAGATATGCCTCGGCATCGCGCTTGAGTTTTTGCAGCACTCGCGCAGAAATTTCTTGTGATGTGTACTTCTTGCCATCGATGTCGATAGTCCAGTTAGTACCCATGTGACGCTTGACCGAACGAATCGTGCGCTCAACATTTGTTACTGATTGACGCTTTGCAACTTCACCAACCAAGACCTCGCCATTTTTAGCGAAGGCAACGATCGATGGGGTGGTGCGAGCGCCCTCGGCATTGGCGATAACCGTTGGTTCGCCACCTTCAAGAACTGATACGCAACTATTCGTTGTTCCTAAGTCGATTCCGACTGCTCTAGCCATTATGTAGTGCTCCTTTTTCTTCTCTCGAGCCCAATCTGAGGTCGAGGTGCCTTGGTACCTGAGTCGATAATACTCACAAAGTTGAGTCGCAGCGACTCAGGTTTCCTATAGAGGGAACCGAGGGGGGCTGTTCTTTATTCCCATCCCCTTTAGGATTCCTATATGAAATCGCCCAAGAATGTGAAGCGCCAATTTCCCAAGGTCTCTGAACTCGCGCCCTTGCTCAAGTTCAAAATGCCCACCATTCATCGTAAAAAGGCACGCCTTGCTAAGGCCTACACAATTTATGACCTTCGCGCGATTGCGAAGAAGCGCACACCTAAGGGCCCTTTTGATTACACAGATGGTTCAGCAGAATCTGAGTTGAGTTTAGATCGCGCTCGCGCGGCATATACAAATGTTGAGTTTATTCCAAACATTCTTCGCGATGTCTCAAAGGTAGATATCACTCGCGAAACTTTGGGTGAAACCTTTCAAATGCCATTTGGTTTAGCACCAACTGGATTTACGCGCATGATGCAAACTGAGGGCGAGCGCGCTGTTGCACGCGCCGGAGAAAAATTTGGCATTCCATACACGCTCTCAACTCTTGGAACAACAACAATTGAAGATGTAGTTGCTGCAGCGCCTAACGGTCACAACTGGTTTCAGCTTTATATGTGGAAGGACCGCGACGCGAGCATGGCACTCGTTGATCGCGCGAAAAAAGCTGGCGTCAATACTTTGATGCTTACAGTCGATGTTCCTGTTGCAGGTCATCGCTTGCGCGATTCATATAATGGTCTCACTGTTCCGCCATCACTGACTGTGAAAACTCTTATCAATGCAATCCCGCGTCCTAATTGGTGGATGAACTTTCTCACTACTCCAGGAATCAACTTTGCTTCCCTTTCAAGTTGGAACGGAACAGTTGCCGAACTCCTTGATTTCATGTTTGACCCAACCATGACATTTGAAGACTTCAAATGGATCCGCGAACAATGGGATGGCAATTTGATTATCAAGGGTGTTCAGAATTTAGATGATGCTAAGAAGGCGGCAAAGCTTGGTGCTGATGCAGTGCTTCTTTCAAATCACGGCGGTCGCCAGATAGATCGCGCCCAAGTTCCATTACATTTACTCGCGGATATCAAAAAGGAATTCAAAAAAGATTACGAACTCCATATTGATACAGGAATCATGCATGGTGCAGATGTATTAGCAG
>CAIZPZ010000154.1:0-4734 GCA_903934975.1 uncultured Actinomycetes bacterium
CTCATCGGTCAAGATAAGAAGAGTCGAGTCGCTGTAGAAACACTGATCACAACTGGTCAAGTACACGTTGCAGGAGAAGTGACCACAGATGCCTACGCCGATGTCATGGGAATCGTTCGTGAGACCGTATTAAACATTGGTTACGATTCATCAGATAAAGGCTTTGACGGAAATACATGTGGTGTATCTGTCTCTATCGGACAACAATCTCAAGATATTGCACAAGGCGTCGATGATGCTTATGAAAATCGTGTCTCATCTTCAGTTGATCCTCTCGACCTACAAGGTGCTGGCGATCAAGGACTTATGTTTGGTTACGCATGCGATGACACTAAAGAACTCATGCCGTTGCCTATCTGGTTGGCGCATGAACTTGCCCAACAGCTTTCAAAAGTTCGCAAAAATGGATCTCTTCCATATCTGCGTCCAGATGGAAAGACTCAAGTCACTATTGAATATGATGGCGATAAGGCAATTGCGCTCAACACTGTCGTCATTTCTAGCCAGCATGCAGAAGATGTAGATGTTGCGAAGAAACTGACTCCTGAAATTATCTCTTCAGTAATCGATCCAATCTTGGCGAAAATTGATCTTCCAAGAAATGATTTGCGTATCCTGATAAATCCGACTGGTCGCTTTGTTATTGGTGGGCCAATGGGAGATGCTGGTCTAACTGGTAGAAAAATTATTGTTGATACGTATGGTGGCATGGCGCGCCACGGTGGTGGAGCTTTTAGTGGCAAGGATCCATCAAAGGTAGATCGCTCTGCAGCGTATGCGATGCGTTGGGTTGCAAAGAATGTTGTAGCAGCAGGTTTTGCTAAGCGCTGTGAAGTACAGATTGCATATGCAATTGGTAAAGCGCAACCGGTGGGTCTTTTTGTTGAAACTTTTGGAACCGAAACAGTTCCAGTCTCTCGAATTCAAGATGCAGTCCTTGCAACTTTTGATCTTCGCCCAGCTGCGATTATTCGTGACCTTGATTTATTGCGACCAATATATTCAAAGACGAGTGCATACGGACACTTCGGTCGCGAACTTCCTGAATTCTCGTGGGAGAAGACAGATCGTGTTGGCGCGTTGCAATCAGCCCTTCGCTAATTCTGATAATGATCTGACATGGCAACACCTCGTCTTTTCCGACTCAAGTCCGAGGTAATTGCTAAGCCAGCTGGGGAACAGGCCCACGATGCACCAATAGCTCGCATCTGGGTTGAAACAGGTGTCGATCATTTGGATCAACCATATGACTACTTGGTACCGCAAGAGTTTTCATCGCGAGTGGGCGTTGGAATCCGAGTTCAGATTCCATTTTCACACCATGAAGTCGAAGGTATTGTCATATCAAGGCACGCAAGCGCACAAACAGGTGCGAAGCTCAAGAGCATAAGCAAAGTACTTTCACATTTTCCTGTCGCTACACCTTCCTCTCTCAAACTCTATGAACGAGTTGCGGCGCATTTTGCCGCCTCCACAAGTGATGTTCTACGCAGTGCAATTCCTCCACGCGTTGCAAGCGTGGAAAAGGGACGAACTGTATTGCCTATCTCCATGGGTAAGGCGAGGAAATCAAAGCAACGAATCGAATTTCTTGCACTAGCCCCACATGTCTCGCCTCTATCTCAACTCGTAACACTTATAAACCTTGAATCTGGTTCATCTTTAGTCATTGTGCCTGATGAGCGAGATTTATTGTTACTAGCGCAATTGTGGAATCAAAAGAATCCGAATTCCAAGGCGATACTTCTTGCTAGTTCGCTGAGTCGAAGTGAAAGATATGAGAACTACCTTGAAGCAATCTCTCAACCAAACCGACTAGTAATTGGAACTCGAAGCGCGATATTTGCACCAGTTAGTGGTCTTGTATCCATAGTGATTTATAGAGAATCATCTCCTGATTATTTTGATCCGCGATCACCCGGTTGGAATGTTGGCGATGTTGCCCGTATGCGCGTGGCCGATGAAGGCGTGGATTTGCTCTTTCTTTCATACGTTCCTTCACTTGTTCTATCACGTGAAATTGATCAACGGCGAATCAAATATATTCATGAAACTCACCGTCTGAATGTAAAAGCCTTTGCTCCACTACCTGCGCAATTACTTCCTGAACGGATTTTTCAGCCGGTGCGAGAAGCAATAAAGAAGGGACCAGTACTGTTCCTAGTTTCGCGTAAAGGTTATGCAAGCGCTCTGATATGTGGGCAATGTAGAAATTTTGCTCTCTGTGCATGCGGTGGTCGTATTAAGATTGTCGCTGGCAATAAGCCACCTCAATGCTCACATTGCGCGACGGTTTTTCCACTCTGGCGCTGTGCATGGTGTAAAAGCGATAAGCAATACGCGGCGGGTAGAGGTATCGATCGCGCCAGTGAAGAGATCGGACGCGCATTTCCTAACATTCCGATTATCTCTTCATCAGGGGATTCAATAAAGAATCAGATTTCTAATGAAAAATCTATTGTTGTCGCTACTCCCGGTGCTCAGCCACTATCTCAGGATGGATATAGCGCAGTAGTAATACTCAATGCACTTTCTTTCTTCTCACACGATGATCTCGCTGCGGGGGAGCGTGCACGAGAGATGCTTTTTGAGACATGTGGACTGGTTAGAAAGGATGGTCAGATACTTATGGCTATCGATGATGCACATCCAATTATTGGCGCAATAACTCAATGGAATCCCGCAACAATGATTCAGCGAGAATTACGTGAGCGTGAGGATCTTGGACTTCCTCCCTTTGAAAAAAGTGCATACCTCCGTGTTTCAACCAGCGAAGCGACTCAACTTGTATCTGGCCTTCGAAGTTCTATTGCTTCTGAGCGATTGAGTTCAAAAGTATCAATTTTGGGTCCTGTGGATTTAGGTAACTCTGAATCAAAAATAATCCTACGTTTCGATGAAGAAGATCATGAAAGTACTGCAAATTTCTTGCGAGAACTGCAGCGAAAACGAGGAATTGCTAAGAAACCACTTCTCTATATTCGAATCACACCATACTCACTCGCGTAATGTGAAAGTTCTAGCTCTCATTGGTAGACTAGGAGCATGTCAATCCAACCGATACGCCTCTTTGGAGATCCGGTATTGGTAACCAAGACAGCTCCAGTTATAGATTTTGATAAAGAGTTGCGCACTTTGGTTCAAGATCTCACGGACACAATGCTGGACGCACCTGGCGCTGGATTAGCTGCTCCGCAAATTGGTGTTCCACTGCGCGTATTTGTTTGGGATGTTGATGAAGCACTAGGCCATCTCATCAATCCATCCTTAGATTTGAGTGATGAATTGCAAGAGGGAGAAGAAGGATGTCTATCATTTCCTGAACTTCGGTATCCAGCGCCACGTGCGATGAGAGTGGTGGCAAGAGGGTGGAATATGTATGGGGAGCCAATCAGTGTTGAAGGTTCAGAACTCTTAGCGCGAGCAATTCAACACGAGACTGATCATTTAGATGGAATACTTTTTATAGATCGACTTAGCTCCGAGGATAGAAAATTGGCAATGAGAGAGATTCGCGAATCGCAATGGTTCAATGAAAACAATGGCGCTCCTCCCGTTATCAAAGAGTCTCCACATTCTTTATTTGGACGCAATACTTAATGCGCATAGGCGTGGCGGCAACGCCTGCAGTTGCACTCCCGTCGCTGAACTGGTTATTAGCCAGCGAACACGAGTTAGTTACGACAATTACCGTTCCAGACAAACCAGCGGGTCGGGGAAGAGTTCTCACGCCGTCGCTAGTAGGCCAATGGTCACAAGAACATGGAATTGCATGCCTCAAACCCATCAAAAGTGATGAGTTAGCCGGTCAGATCGATGATTTAGATCTAGTGATAACAATCGGATATGGCGTTATCTTGCCCGAGAAAATCCTCTCGCTGCCCAAACACGGATTTATCAATCTGCATTTTTCATTGCTTCCACAGTATCGCGGAGCTGCCCCTGCGCAACGAGCGCTACAAGATGGTCAGAGCATTACGGGTGTAACTGTTTTTGCATTAGATAAAGGAATGGATACAGGACCCATATATGTTTCTCAAAGTCTTGCAATAGATCCATCATGGAGAGCGAGTGAATTGCTAGATGCTCTCTCTCAGATGGGTCCAAAGGCCCTTGCAGATACATGCTCCATGATTGAAGCGCGCGTTGAGCCGAAAGTGCAAAGTGGGCATTCCAGTCTTGCGCCTAAAATTTCTGTTGAAGAAGCTCAATTGAATTTCAAAGATTCTGCGGAGTCGATTTCATATAACGTACGCGCTTTCTATCCTTCACCTAGTGCTTGGACACTTTTTCGCGGTGAAAAAATGAAAATTTCCAGACTTGGCAAGATTGATAAATCAGCAGCTCTTGCCATCGGTGAAATCTTTGTTAGTGCAAATTCGGTAATTGTTGGCTGCGGAGTCAATGAAAGTGTAGAGATAGTGGAACTGACTCCTTCGGGAAAAAATGAGATGAAAGCCAGTGATTGGGCTAGAGGAGCGCGCATACTTCCAGGTGAAATCTTTGGTTGAGGCCCGTCGCAATACTTTCAAATCTCCGAAACCAGATGCCTCTCGCTTACTTGCCTTTGATCTTCTTACAGAAGTAAATCGAAATGGTGGCTTTTCGAATTTACTTCTTCCTCAAGCACTTTCCGCAAGCTCTTTAGATGAGCGCGATCGCTCTTTCGTAACGGAATTGCTCTACGGCACTTTGCGCATGCAGGGTAAACACGACTGGGTTCTAGCTCAAATC
>CAIZPZ010000155.1:0-2166 GCA_903934975.1 uncultured Actinomycetes bacterium
CAGCTTTCACTTCAGAGTTAATTGCGCGAGCAACTTCGTCACGAGGCAATAGCTCTGGTGGGCGGCGATTGTTATCTTGATCTAGATACCAACGATCTGCTTCTGCTTCATTGTCTGCATAGATATTCTTGAAAACTTCTGGAATGTATTTGAACATAAATCGTTCGCCCACATTATTTGTAAGGATTCCACCTTCACCGCGAACTGATTCAGTTACAAGAATTCCGCGCACTGATGGTGGCCAGACCATTCCTGTTGGGTGGAATTGCAAAAATTCCATATCAACTAAATTTGCTCCAGCTTTGAGGGCGAGTGCATGGCCATCGCCAGTACCTTCCCAAGAGTTAGATGTAATTTTGAAAGTTTTACCTACGCCACCAGTTGCAATAATTACAGATTTTGCATCAAAGAGAACTTCGCTTCCGCTTTCGCGCCAATATCCATAAACACCAGCGACCTTGCCATTTTCCTTAATAATTTCTGTAACTGTAAGTTCAGAAAATACCTTCATGTGGCTCTCGGCGCTACCGTGATCGCGAGCATCTTGTTGTTGCAGTGCAACAATGCGCTGTTGCATGGTACGAATGAGTTCTAGACCGGTGCGATCGCCAACGTGTGCAAGTCGTGGGTATTCATGTCCGCCGAAGTTACGTTGTGAAATCTTTCCCTCTTTAGTGCGATCAAATAGAGCGCCCCATACTTCAAGTTCCCAAATGCGATCTGGAGATTCCTTAGCGTGTAATTCAGCCATTCTGTAATGGTTGAGGAATTTTCCACCGCGCATTGTGTCGCGAAAGTGGACCATCCAGTTATCGCCAGAGTTGACGTTACCCATTGATGCAGCTGCGCCGCCTTCGGCCATAACTGTGTGTGCTTTACCAAAGAGTGATTTACAGATAATTGCAACGCTAAGGCCAGATTCGCGCGCTTCTACTGCTGCGCGAAGACCTGCGCCACCTGCACCGATGACGACTACGTCGTACTTATATTTTTCTAAGTTAGTCATGATCGCTCTCTTTAGAAGAAGTAGAAATTAGTCCAGGCGCCAGATGCAACTTGGCGAACGTAAATATCGGCAAATGCAACTGCAGCTAATGAGTACCAAGCAAATCGTGGGTGTGAGTGATTGAGTACAGAGACCCAACTCCACAATTTATATCGCACAGGATGTTTTGAGAAATGCTTGAGTCGACCACCAAGTGTGTGGCGACATGTGTGGCATGACAATGAATATAGCCAAAGCATTGTTGTACTTAGAACTAGAACAAGTGAGCCAACGCTCATGTGTCCCCATTCACCTTCAACACTTTTGAATGAAATTATTGCATCGTAGGTAAGGATCACATTAAAAATTAGTCCTGCATAGAAAAACCAACGGTGGCCATTCTGTAAAATAAGTGGTGCGCGTGTTTCACCAGTGTATTTAGTATGTGGTTCTGCAACTGCGCATGCAGGTGGTGACATCCAAAATGCACGGTAGTACGCCTTGCGGTAGTAATAACAGGTCATACGGAATCCAAGTGGGAAGATCAAAATAATCAGCGCTGGTGAAAGTGCAAAGTTAAATACTTCTGCGCTCACTGGAGTCCAACCAAAAATTGTTGCTTCAGGAACACATGCTTTAGAAAGACATGGTGAATAGAAAGGTGAAATCAAATGGTCTTTGTAGTAATTCGCGCCTTCAAATGCTCTAAAGGTTGCGTAAATAACAAAACTGAATAAAACACCAAAGGTTATTGCCGGTTGTAGCCAATACTTATCAGTGCGCAGGGTGCGCTCTTTAATCTTTGCTCTCGTTGGTGAAAAGACACCTGACATATTTCTAGCCCCTTTAGTAATTCCTAAGGTGACAGTCTCCTCTTGGGGTGAAAAGAGCGCTAGATATAGCTCTGCTTATTGGCTATGAAGTCAGCCACAAAAGTAAAAAATGGCGGAGGGCGTGGGATTTGAACCCACGAAACTTTCGTTTGCCGGTTTTCAAGACCGGTGCACTCGGCCGCTATGCGAGCCCTCCGTGGGAGAGGTTACCCGAGAATCACAAGAGTTGAAAATTAAGGATTGATATCAGGCAGGAAGATCGAGTAATTCCTCGATGATTATCGCAACACCATCTTCTGTGTGGGGGCGAGCAATTCCTTTTGCGTGTTTTGCGCCATCTGGATGACC
>CAIZPZ010000156.1:0-1764 GCA_903934975.1 uncultured Actinomycetes bacterium
ATAACAATCAACCGCCCTTCAGTTCGTAATGCATTTAGACCACAAACAATTATTGAATTGCAATCTGCATTTTCACTCGCTCGCGACAATGAAGAAGTCGGTGTAATCATTTTGACGGGCGAAGGCACAGAAGCATTCTGTTCAGGTGGCGATATCAGTGTTCGCGGAGATGACGGATACCTTGGTGATGACTCACTTGCCAAAAAAGGAATAGGTCGCCTCAATGTTTTAGATCTACAAGTACAAATTCGTCGCACACCAAAACCGGTAGTTGCAATGGTTGCAGGATGGGCAATCGGCGGTGGCCATGTATTACATGTTGTCTGCGATCTAACCATTGCAGCCGATAACGCACTCTTTGGCCAAACAGGTCCGATGGTTGGCTCATTCGATGGTGGATATGGTTCTGGATTACTCGCCGCAAGTGTTGGACAAAAGAAGGCTCGTGAAATTTGGTTCATGACTCGTTCCTACGATGCAAAAGAAGCGCTCGCAATGGGACTCGTCAACACAGTTGTTCCTGTTGACGAACTTGAAGCAGAGACAGTTTCATGGTGTCGCGAAATGTTACGCAATTCTCCATTGGCACTTCGTTTACTCAAAGCAAGTTTGAATGCAGCCGACGATGGTCTTGCCGGCGTGCAACAACTTGCTGGTGATGCAACGCTTCTCTTTTATATGACAGAAGAGGGACAAGAAGGACGCGATGCTTATAAAGAGCGCCGCGAACCAGATTTCAAGAAATTTCCAAAGCGTCCCTAATCAATGTTGCAAGAACTCTTCTCCACAATGCGCGTAGTCGCATTGCCGACAAAGACTAATTTTCGTGGAATACATATCCGCGAAGTTGCACTCTTTAGAGGCGAATATGGCTGGGGAGAATTTTCACCATTTCTCGAATACGGTTATAAAGAATGTGCACCATGGTTGTCGTCAGCTATTGAGGCTGCAACAAAGCCTCGCCCACAGATCTATCGCAACTCTGTAAGAGTCAACGGCACAATCCCTGCGCTCAACGATCTTGCAGAAATTGAGAGAATTGTAGATTCTTTTCCTGGAGTGCAAACATTTAAAGTAAAAGTTGGAGAAAATCTTCCAGAAGATATCGCTCGACTTGCGCGAGTAAGAGCGCTAAATCCAAAAGCTAAAATTCGCATTGATGTCAATGGCAATTGGGATGTGGCAACTGCTGTTACAAATTTACGAGCAATTTATGAAAACATTGGCCCACTTGAATATGTTGAGCAACCGTGCGCGACTGTAGAAGAATTACGCGAGTTAAAGCAAAAACTAAAAATTGATATCAAAATTGCCGGCGATGAGGTTTTGCGTAAGGCAGCAGATCCATTTACCGTCGATCTAAAAGGCGCAGTTGATATCGTGATGCTCAAAGTCCAACCACTTGGTGGCATCGCTCGTGCGCATCAATTAGCCAAGCATCACAACCTTCCAGTAGTTATCTCGAGTGCTCTGGAAAGTGCAGTCGGAATAAATTATGGATTGATTCTTGCTGCATCTTTTCCGCAAATGAATTTTGATTGCGGGTTAGGAACTGGATCGCTGCTCGGTGCAAATATTGCTGATTTGCCCATTGCTAATGGCGAAATTCAAATAAGCGATTTCGAGCCTGACTTTGGTGCTAATGAAGTGGCGCCTGATCGCTTTGAATGGTGGAAGAATCGTGTCATGAAGACTGCCGAGCTCTTGGGATGAATTCTTCAACTCTGCTCGCTCGAGTAATTGTGCTCCAAATGATTGAGGCTG
>CAIZPZ010000157.1:0-2937 GCA_903934975.1 uncultured Actinomycetes bacterium
GGATTTGGCGTTGGTTTTGAAGATTTACATGAAGGTCATATAAATCTTCTCAACCCTGAATATTTCGATCACCTTGATTCACTCATTTCGATACTCATTGAAAATGAAATCGTTCCCGTATATTCACCGCTATTTTTTGGTTTTGGTTGGAAAGGGCTTGGTGTAATTGGTCCCGTTGTTGATTCGCAAGAGTATGCACGATTTTGTCGTTACATAGTTGCTCGATATGGCGCACGACCTGCAATTTATTTAGCCGGTGCCGATGGAACAGGCGTTGAAGCACAGGTAGAAGTTGGTGGAAAAGAATTCCACAAATGGGATTGTTATTCGCAACCAACAGGAATTCATTACAGACCACATATTCGCCCGGACGCACATCAAAGTGCTGAATGGTTAGATTTTCAATGGTGCCAAACAGGCCATGGTGGTGAACATATACAAGAACGTGTTGCAGATATGTGGCGCAACCAACCAGAGCGCGCAGTTGCTAATGGGGAACCGTCATATGAAAACACAGGAGCAATTGGAAAGTCTGCAGGGTGGTGGCAAGGACATGAGGCGTGGAGCAATCTCTGCGCTGGCTCAACGATGGGAGTTGTTTACGGTGCTGCTTGTTTATGGGGATGGCGCTTACATAAAGATGAAGCAGGACATAGTGATTTCTTTCTTGCACCAGGTTGCGGTTGGCGTGAAGCACTCGATTTTGAAGGAGCAATCTATGTTGGTTTGGTTGGGAAAATACTTCGTGGATTATCAATCGCGCAGATACAACCAAGCTGGAATCAAGCAATTTCTCCACGAGGACTAATCGTCCACGGCAAACTATTTATTGGTTATCAAGAAAATGGTGGCCCACTTGATATTCGAGGCGATGGAATCCCATTGAATTACAGGGTTATTGATCCTATGAGCGGAAGAGAATTACTTAGTGGGCGCCGAGAGAAAATCGAGTCAAGAATCCCAGATACTGGTACTGGTGCGCGGGTTTACATCTGCGAAGTCTAAGATAAGCGAGTGCAAAAAGTACTTCAACCAAAGAGCAAGATAGTTAATATCTTTCTAGTTGTTTCAATTATTTATTTTGCAATTCCAATTATGTTTCTCTTTGTAAGTTCCACAAAACCACCACAGGATTTCGGAAATACAAATTCACTATGGTTTGGTAATTCATTTAGCTTTTTCCAAAATCTCCAATGGTTGGTAAATTCAAATGGTGGAATTTATGTTGTATGGCTGAAAAATACGATTTTTTACTCACTCAGCGGTGCAATTGGTGCACTTCTATGTTCAGCCATGGCAGGTTTTGCGATTGCTGTTTATAACTTTCGAGGCGTACGACAACTACAAGCATTTATTTTATTTCTTGTGATGGTTCCTGCTAATACCTTGGTACTTCCATTATTCATTTATTTCGCCAATTTCAACCTCATCAATACACCATGGTCTGTAATCTTGCCTTCATTAGTCAATCCCCTAGGAACTTTTATAATTGCCTATTACGCAAAAGAGAATTTACCTAAGGAGCTTATCCAGGCTGCAAGACTCGATCGTGCAAGTGAAATCCGTATTTTCCTTCAGCTATCAATTCCTATTTTGCGTCCAGCACTCGCCACAGTATTTCTACTCAACCTAGTGACAAACTGGAATAATTTTTATCTACCTTTACTTATGTTCAACGATTCGAAGCTCTTTCCACTTTCAGTAGGGCTTGGAACTTCATACGGTGGCCCCGGATTGATTATGGGAGCATTTGTTGCGATGGCTCCTATCTTGGTTGCATTTCTCTTCCTTCAACGCTTCTGGCTCAAAAACATCACTGCGGGTTCAGGCGTATAAGCCTGAGTGCGTTTTATCCAATAGAGCCTTTCTCATCTATAGTTTGTCTACGTGCGATTCCTAAATACACCCACGTATGACCTCACCTATGACGATGTATTCATGGTGCCAAGCCATTCCGAACTCTCAAGTCGAATGGAAGTTGATTTAGCATCACATGATGGATCTGGAACAACCATTCCTTTAGTTGTAGCAAATATGACGGCAATATCTGGTCGACGAATGGCAGAAACAATTGCTAGACGAGGTGGGATAAGTGTTATTCCACAAGATATTCCTATTGCCATCGTGAGCGATGTTATTTCTTGGGTGAAATCACGTCATATATTTTTTGATACACCAATTACTTTATCTCCAGATCAAACAGTTGCAGATGCGGTCAGCTTGCTCAATAAAAGAGCTCACGGAGCAATAGTTATATTGGATAAAAACAAACCCGTTGGAATCGTTACTGAGGAAGATTGTGAAGGCGTAGATCGCTTTACTCAACTCAAGATTGTTATGAGCAAAGACCTTATTACGCTACCTGAAACATACGGAGCTAAAGAGGCATTTGAATTCTTGCATAATAATCGTCGCAAACTCGCCCCAGTGGTTTCGGCAAATGGCGAACTTGTTGGAATTCTTACACGAGTTGGCGCACTACGTAGCACTTTGTACACACCCTCATTGGATTCAAAGGGACGCTTGCGAATTGCAGCAGCTGTTGGGATAAATGGCGATGTTGCTGCAAAAGCAAAAGCACTTATCGATGCAGGCGCAGATGTACTTGTTGTTGATACTGCCCATGGCCATCAAAAGAAAATGATTGATGCCCTCAAAGCGATTCGCGCAATAAATCCGAGCGTTCCAATCGTTGCCGGCAATGTTGTTACGGCTGAAGGAGTACGTGATTTAGTTGCTGCAGGTGCCGACATTATTAAGGTTGGCGTTGGTCCTGGCGCAATGTGCACTACACGCATGCAAACAGGTGTTGGCAGGCCACAATTTTCCGCAGTGTTGGAATGTGCCGCCGAAGCTAAAAAATTAGGAAAATCAGTGTGGGCCGATGGTGGCGTGCGTCATCCTCGAGATGTTGCACTCGCTCTGGCAGCCGGTGCA
>CAIZPZ010000158.1:0-5517 GCA_903934975.1 uncultured Actinomycetes bacterium
GATAAATTCCGCAATCGCGTGATGTGGCCGATCAAAGATATCTCTGGCGACATCGTTGGATTTGGCGCACGAAAGCTTGCCAGTGATGAAGAAGATCAAGGTCCCAAATATTTAAACACATCTGAGACTCCAATCTATAAGAAGAGCCAAGTTCTGTATGGCCTAGATATGGCAAAGAAAGAGATTGCAAAGAGCCGCCAGGTAGTTGTTGTTGAAGGCTATACAGATGTGATGGCTTGTCATCTAGCTGGAATTACAACAGCAGTTGCAACATGCGGCACTGCATTTGGCGATGACCATATCCGAATCATTCGTAGATTACTGATGGATGCTGATGCATTCCGCGGAGAAGTAATCTTTACATTCGATGGTGATGCTGCAGGACAGAAGGCTGCCATGAAGGCATTTGGTGATGATCAGAAGTTTGTTACCCAGACATTCGTTGCCGTTGAACCAGATGGCCTCGACCCATGCGATCTGCGTCAACATAAGGGCGACCTCGCGCTCAAGGATTTGATTGCAAAGCGCGTTCCACTCTTTGAATTCGCAATTAAGACTGAACTCAAGAAACATAATTTGGCTACAGCAGAAGGTCGCGTTAATGCGCTCAATACCGCAGCGCCTCTTGTTGCAGCAATTCGCGATAAATCTCTTCGTCCCGAATACATCAAATCTCTTTCAGGGTGGCTTGGCACAGAGACTGAAGTTGTCACAGCAGCCGTCAACACGGCGCTAAAGAAAGTTACACAGAATCAACCACAAGCAGAAGTTCCGTCATCAGATGATGCTTGGCGCCCAAATCCAACTGAGCCAACTCTCATGCTCGAGCGTGAGGTACTTAAGGCAAAGCTGCAGATGTCTGGACTTGTATTTGGATGGGCCACAATTGAAGAAGATGCCTTTACGCATCCGGCATACCGCGAACTTCGCCGCGTCATTGATTCATTTGGAACAGAGCCACTTGCTCTCGAAAAAGTAACCGATGATCGAATGAAGCAGTTATTTACCGAGCTCTCTGTTGAGCCAGTTCGCACCGATGGCGCAGTTTCAGAGAAGTATGTTTCAAGTATTGTTGCAAGGCTTCGCGAAGTATTGGTCAGCCGAAAAATTGCAGATCTCAAATCGAGTTTGCAGCGTCTTAATCCGCTGGAAAATGAAGAGCAATACAACGCAGCCTTCGGAGAACTCGTCGCCCTAGAGACTCAGAAGCGCGGATTACACGAACTCTCCATCGGCTCTCTCTAGCAACTTTTTTCGCTTAAGTTTGGCCTTAGTAAGCCACTGCGGTAGAGTCTGCACTTGCATTCCCTGATAGCTCAACGGCAGAGCAGTCGACTGTTAATCGACAGGTTCTTGGTTCGAATCCAAGTCAGGGAGCCAGTAATGTCAGTACGGTGAGAATGCCGCCAATCGAAAAACCTATGCAACCGTTCGCTTCACGCTCATTGAGTGCAAAAATCGCCTATTTTTCCTAAAAAAGAGTTTATTCTTCACAAAATTATTTTGATTAATTCGTTTTCTTTGCTAAACGTTCAGAGCATTCGTCTTCAGTTTTTTCATCAAATTGTGAATGCAAAAAATTGCTATTCCCAAAAGCCAGCACTCCAATTATTATTAAAATAATCACATAGCACCTTTGAGCGTGCTATAACAGAAAAAATCTAGGGGGACATAATGGAACGTAGATCACGTTACGGATTAATCGCTGCAAGCGTATTGATTGCTTTAAGTTCACTATCGCCGATTGCGGCGCAAGCTGCAGTTACAAAAATTACATACTCCAACTGGCAATTTGCAGAACCTGGCAGAGGAGATGCGCTTCGCGCAATTGTGGATCAGTTTAATGCTACACACTCCACTATCCAGGTGGAGGCAGTTTCAATTCCATATGCATCATATGCAACGACTGTTCTAACTCAGATGGGTGCTAAGTCTGGCCCGGATGTGGTCACTTTAGATTATGACGTAATGGTTAAGGCGCAAGCTGCAGGGTTGGTGGCAGATATCACCGGCAAAGTAATCACACCTACAAGTGGATTCGCAGCTTACGACTCCAAATTTACAATTGATGGCAAGCGTTACGGAATTCCTTGGCAAAGCACTGGATATGCTCTGATTTGTAACAAGGCTCTACTTGCCGCAGCAGGAGCGAAATTCCCAACTACATTTGAGGAATTTGTTGCTACCGTGAAAGCAACAACAAAGGGCACAGATCAGTATGGCTTTGCAATGCGTAACACCACTCCACAAGAAGGCGGATGGTGGTACGACCTCAGCAACTGGACCTATGGATTTGGTGGAGCTTGGACTGACTCAAAAGGTAATCCAACAATTAACTCTGCTGAAAACGTTAAGGGCGTAACTGAATTTGCAAAGTTCTATGATGCTAAATACATCCCGCAAGGTGCGGATGCAACTACTTATCGTCGCATGACATGGGAAGGTAAAGTTGCCTGCAACATAGACAACGGATCAGTTCCAACAATCTTTGCGGATCAGAACCCCGCAATTAAGGCAAATCTTCAGATTGGAAAGACACCATTCCCAGTCGCTAAGAATGCACAGATTCTGATTGGTACAAGCGTGAATGCTGCTTCGTCTAAACAAAAGGCTAGCATCAAGTTCATGAACTGGATGCTTCAGTCAACAATGCAGAAGAAAATCCAATCAGCAATGGGTGCAGAAGCTATTGCAACCAAGATTCTTCCACCTGCGGCACTTGTGAAAGACAAGCCATGGTTGAAGATTTACGCAAAACTCGCTGACAACGGAGTACTTGTACTTCCTGCCGGTGCAGAGTTAAAGACTGCAGAAATCCGGAAAGCTGTAATTGCCCAAGTGGATAAAGTCCTACGGTCAAATTTGAGTCCGAAAGATGCACTTGATGCAGCACAGGCAGAAGTGAAGACAATTCTCGGGAAGTAATCTTCATCTGCCAAATATGGTCAAGCACCGGGATTAGTAGAAATACTCTTCCCGGTGCTTGCACCAATTTTCTTTCACATTCAGAACTGAATTCAAATTAAAGAGGAGAGTTAATAAGTGCGGAAGGCTCAAAGTCGTACCTCTATCCAATTCTCGAGAAGATATGCACATTGGGTGCTGCTGGCTCCTTCATTGATATTCCTAGCCGTCGTTATGGGATACCCACTTCTTCGTGGACTACAACTTTCTTTCACCGAAACCAATTCACTTACGCCAACTGTCAGTAAGGGCATTGGATTCAAGAATTATGAAAACCTTTTTAATTCGCCTGGATTTACACATTCTTTGATCGTCACCATTAAATATGCATTCTCAAGTGTCGTTGGTGCGCTGGCTCTTGGTTTAGCAACAGCCTTACTCATGAATCGCACGGCAAAGGGGAAATACTTTATTAGAGCTGCAATTACCCTTCCGTGGGCAGCTCCTCCAATTGCAGTTGCTCTAATTTTTACATGGATGTTCAACCCACAATACGGTGTCATTAATGCCGGTCTGCATGCAATCGGCATTGTTCCAAAAGAAACTCATTGGCTCGATAGCCCAACACTTGCACTCCCATCGCTTGTTTTTGTGACAGTTTGGATGACATTCCCCCTTACAAGTTTGATCCTCTTGGCTGCACTTCAATCAGTTTCTAAAGAATTATACGAAGCTGCAAAGATTGATGGGGCTGGGACTTTCAAACTTTTCAGATATGTAACTCTTCCATTTATGCGTCCCACAATTTATGTAATGACCCTACTTCTCTCTATCTGGGCACTCCGTAGATTTGACCTTATTTGGGTTCTGACTCAGGGAGGTCCGGTAGATTCAACAACCACAATGGTTGTACGACTCTTTAGAGAGAGTTTCGAATTTGGCAACTTAGGGTACGGGGCGACAATTGGAACAGTAGGCTTTGTGCTTTCGGTCATTTGTACTGTCTTCTACTTCCTTGCAGCACGACGTGTAGAGGATTCAACTCGATGAAAAAATTAATCGGCAAGTTTTCAATAAGAACATTCACAATTCTTATTTCGTTCATAGCTATTTTCCCAATTTATTGGATGCTCACAACATCGCTTCTACCAACAAGTAAGATGTTCCAATCAGTTCCTCAGCTCTACCCAAATTTTGGAACTTCAGGTGGCTATAACAATTTATTTGAGGTTCTCAACCTAGGACTATGGTTGAAAAATACAGCGTTTATTGCAGCTGGCTGTACCTTAACCTCACTACTTATGGGTATTTTTGCAGCTTATGCAATTTCAAGACGCAGATTCCGTGCAAAGGGATTTGTTGGTTTCATTATGTTTGCGACACAGATGCTTCCCGAGGCTCTACTGCTTATTCCGTTGTATGCACTTTTTATCAAACTCGGTCTTATCAACAGCCTCTTTGGATTGATTATCGCAAATACTGCATTCGTCATGCCCATAACTGTCTGGATTTTGAAGGGTGCCATTGACAATATTCCTTATGAAATTGAGGAAGCTGCCACGATTGATGGTTGCTCTATCTTTCAGATTCAACGACGAATAATTTGGCCATTAATTGCTCCATCAATAGTTGCAAGTTCTGTTATGGCATTTTTCCACGCCTGGAATGAATATCTACTTGCGACAACATTCATTCTCAATCCTGAAAAACGCGTTGCATCCACAGGACTAGCAACTTTGATTGGAGAACTTGCCACCCCTCTCGATCGAGTCATGTCGGCCGCAATGATTTATACCTTGCCACCTTTGATATTCTTCCTACTTATTCAAAAACGCATTGTTTCTGGCTTAGCCAGCGGCAGTGTAAAAGGTTGATCCAGCCCTCATAAGAATGCTCGTATGCCGAAGCTCAATCGGTAGATTTTAGGTTCGAATCCAAGTCAGGGAGCCAGTACCATTTCATGCATGTCGTTTATAGGCAGTTTAGATCAAGGCACTAGCAGTACTCGCTTCATGATCTTTGACCACGCAGGAAAAGTGGTGGGCCAGCATCAATTAGAACATAGACAAATTCTCCCGCAAGCAGGTTGGGTGGAGCATGATGCCTCTGAAATTTGGGATAAAACCAGTGAAGTAATTTCAGGGGCGCTAAGACAAGCCAATCTCATCGGATCTGATTTACAAGCTATCGGAATTACAAATCAACGAGAAACAACAGTGGCGTGGGATGTAAAAACCGGATTGCCTTTACATAACGCAATCGTTTGGCAAGATACAAGAACTGCTGATTATCTCGAAAGTTTCGATACCAATCTTAAGGATTCCATCAGGAAGAAGACGGGGCTTGCAATCGCTCCGTACTTCTCTGCGAGCAAAATGCATTGGCTACTGACTAATTCGACAGAAGTTGCAAGCGCTGTGAAGCGTGGCACCGCACGTTTTGGAACGATTGACTCGTGGTTGCTCTGGAATTTCTCTGGTGGAGTTGAAGGGGGAGTTCATGCAACGGATGTGACAAATGCGAGTCGAACCCTGCTTATGAATTTAGAGAAATTGCAGTGGGATGATGAACTTCTAGAAACTTTTCAGATTCCTCGCACACTTCTTCCCCAGA
>CAIZPZ010000159.1:0-2025 GCA_903934975.1 uncultured Actinomycetes bacterium
CTACGCGAATCGCTAATGGCGGAGCCTCAATCGAAATAGCGTGGGCAAGAGCTAACGAATCTGCCCCACCAGAAATTGCAACGAGAATGCAATCTCCTGCCTCATGCATTGCTAGCGATGCGCGTACGGCACTTCGAATAGCAAGGGCATTCGGTGTGGAGACCATGCGATAAGACTAGACCCGACCGCCAAATGGCATAAGCCCATTAATGCTATAAATGTTGGAGAAGAGCAAACCTTTACCCTTGGAATTGGCTTCCCACATCATTCCGTTGCCTGCATAAATTGTAATGTGATGAATAGTTGAAATAGTTCCTTTGTAAGAATAGAAAAGTAAATCGCCAGGTACTAATTCATTGAGAGATACATGCTTCGTGTAACCCGAATACAAAGCAGAGTTGAGTCGGTCCCAATTAGGCCAACCTAAACCAGCACTCTTATACGCTGCATATACAAGCCCTGAACAATCAAATGTATTTGGACCCTCTGATCCCCACACATATGGTTTACGTGCAAGAACTTGTTTCTTCGCAAATTCAACTGCCTTCAATCGCATTGCTTCATTTGACCTTATTGTTGAGCGCCCTTTGAAGCCAATATCTGGCCAAATCTTTTTCTGCCCAGCTGTATTTGCAGCTGTATTTGCTTGACTCTCTTCAAGTAACGCAAGCTGGCGTTGTTGCTCAAGAGTTGTGCGAACCTTCTTCGCACTTGCCAGTTCTTTCATAATTGCATCTTGTACTTTTTGCAATTTTGCAACTTCTTTTGCTTGCTCAGCTTTTGCATCATCAGCAATTTGTTTAGCTGCCGCAACTTTCTCGGTAGCTTTCTGCTGCACAATTTTTGCATCATCTGCTGCGCGTTTGGCAGCGCGAGCGACAATTTCTGCTGCTTTAAATCTTTCAAGTGCAACTGTATTTTGTGAACCTAATGTACTGAGAGTCGAAAGTTGATCGATCATATCCTGGGGTCCATTGGAGCTAAGTATTGGTTGGATATCACTCATGCTTCCGCCCATGATGTAAGCACTTGCAGCAAGTTTGCCGATAACTCTGTGTGCTTGTGCAACATCTTGAGCAGTCTCTGCGGCATGTGCCGCTGCTGCCTGTGCAGCTTTTGTAGCGATAAATAGTTCATTTTTTGCTTTTACATATAAAGCCTGAGCAGTATTTGCCTTAGCAGTCAGTGATCGAAGTGTTTGGTTTGCTGTCGCTAATTTCTTACTCGCTGCATCAGCTGCTTTTTTCTTTGCTGCTTCAACCTTCTTTGCCGCTTCAATTTCAGCAAGTGTCGGCTTAGGGGTTTTTGCTAAAGCTGGCGTTGTTCCCAGAGTAAGCCCGAGGACAAGCGCAAGTGAAAGCGCTCTGTATCGTCTCAATGAAAACCCCCAGGGAAGTAACTGACCTAAAGGATAAGTGAGCAACCTTTGAAAATTGGAGTTTTAGCCTTGAGTGTCTCTAATTTGCTACATCACGTCGTACAAATAAGAACGATGCAATAGTCACAGCAACTGCGACATATATGCCACCGACTAGAAGAGCATGTGAATACTCAATACTTTGCGCTGATCCCCTTGGTGTGCCACCAGATGCAATTGCAGAGAGCTGGGCTCCCGGTAACCAATCTTGTAATGAATTCTTTACTGCAATCAGTAAATTCTCAACAATGAGTAACCAAAGAACACCTATTGAAATTGCGCTAATCGGAGATCGAAGTAAGAGTCCAAGGACCATGCCGATTGTTCCAAATCCGATTACAGAAATAATTACATTTACAAAAGTCGTAAAGATTGCTTGCCGTCCATCTGGACCAAACCATAACTCTGTTGAGACTTTGGCACCGGGAGCCAGAATCACTGATGCACCAATACTCACAATGGCGGCAAGAAGAATCATAAGAAGGGCAAATAATTTCATCGCAATAAATTTTCCAAGCAAGATTCGAAGGCGACCAGGTTGGCGCACTAACAAATTACGTAGCGTGCCATATGTATATTCCTGAGCAGTTTGCGCGGCAAAAACGCAG
>CAIZPZ010000160.1:0-1705 GCA_903934975.1 uncultured Actinomycetes bacterium
GAGGTTGTAATTGCCAATAAATCTTGACCTGGAAGATTGATGACATCAGTGACTTCTCCGAATTTTTCGCCACTTTCCACATATGCGATGCATCCGATGAGTTGGAGTACGTGATAGTCATCCTCATCGCCACTTGCTGCATCAATATCTACATCAGAATAGAGCAGGGTATCTTTGAACGCTTCGATGCCATTGCGATCGGAAATACCTTCAAAACCAAGGAGAAGAATTCCATTGTGAACTCTGCCCGAGATGATTGTTAGTTCGCCGTGCTTATCGGTCTGAACGCGTGCGCCAATTGCAAAACGAGTTTCTGGGTCATCAGTTCGAACTTCAATCGTTGCTTCACCAAGAATTCCGTGAGCGCGACCAATTCGCCCCACGAGTAAGCGCATCGTTGTAGTTAGCGACCTTCGTCGGTCTCAATGAGATCGACGCGGATCGTGCGACCTGCGAGCGCACTAACAACAGTGCGAAGAGCTTTTGCGGTGCGACCATTGCGACCAATGACCTTGCCGATATCTTCAGGGTTAACTCGAACTTCTAGAGTTGTACCGCGACGATGTGTCTTCTCTTTGACAACGACATCCTCAGGATTATCGACGATTCCCTTTACTAAATGCTCGAGGGCTTCATCCATCATTGTTACTCAGCACTCGCTTCTGCAGCTGGTGTCTCTTCAACAACAGCTTCAACAACTGGTGTCTCTTCAACTACTGCTTCAACAACTGGTGTCTCATCGGCAACTACTGCTGCTGGTACTTCTTCTTCTACAACTGGATTTGCTTTAGCAGCTAACTTCTCTTGTGCCTTCTTCTTTAGAGTTGTTGCGCCTTCTTTTGGTTCATCCATTGCTTGCTTGACCGCTGCTTCGTATGCAACATTCTTGCCAACGCGTGGAGCTGCAACGCGGAGCGTGCCCTCTGTTCCAGGCAATCCCTTGTGCTTCTGCCAATCTCCAGTGATCTTCAACAGCGCCTCTACAGCCTCTGTTGGAAGTGCACCTGTGCCAAGCCAGTAAAGAGCGCGCTCAGAGTTAATCTCGATAAGTGATGGCTCTTGTCCTGGAACATAGCGACCGATCTCTTCAATTGAAAGACCGTTACGTGCTTTGCGTGAATCTGTTACGACAACGCGAAAAAATGGTGTGCGGATTTTTCCCATACGCATAAGACGAATTTTTGTAGCCAAGAAAGTTGTACTCCTATAAGTGTGTGTCCTACCAAGTGATCGCAGCGGGGTGCGCAATCAAAAGATCTGACGTCGGATTTCAAATGTTGTCGGGGGTAGAGGGCCCCATCAACAGGTTACGTATTCTGCCATTGACGCCCACAATTGCGAAATTGAGGCTTACTGACCCTCTTCCAGGGCCCGTTTAGCGGGATTACCTGACTTGGACTTCTTCTTCTGCGGCACATTCTTTGGTGCAGCCTTAGGCATCGCAGGCATTCCCATTCCACCATTTCGAACTTGTTTCATCATCTTTTGTGCCGCGCTAAAGCGTTCAACTAGAGAATTCACATCAGAGACTTTGCGACCACTACCTAATGCAATACGAGCACGGCGTGCGCCATTGAGAACTTTGGGATCGCGGCGCTCAACAGGTGTCATTGATTGAACAATTGATTTCGTGCGAACAAGTTCTGATTCATCAAAGTTATCGATCTGCTTTTTCATAGCGCCAGCCCCTGGCAACATTGAAAGC
>CAIZPZ010000161.1:0-1969 GCA_903934975.1 uncultured Actinomycetes bacterium
GTACAGGAATTGGAACGTTTATACCAACCATTCCAACTTCTACTTCGTTTTGATAACGACGTGCTGCACCACCATCATTTGTAAATATCGCCGTCCCATTTCCATATTCATGCTTATTGACTAGATCTAACGCTTCGTCATAGCTCTTTACCCGAACAACACTGAGAACTGGTCCAAAGATTTCTTCTTTATAAATACTCATTGAAGACTTCACATTGTCAAAAAGTGTTGGTCCGAGCCAAAAACCATTGCCATCTACCGCTACGGTGCGACCATCTTCTACAAGAGTTGCACCTTCTTTTACTCCTGCTTCGATATATGAAGCGACCTTGTCGCGGTGTACACGTGTAACTAATGGCCCCATATCTGAACCCTTTGTTCCATCGCCAGTTTTAATCTTGGCCATACGTGATCTAATTTTTTCAATGAGAGCATCGGCTACTGGTTCAACAACAACGAGCGCGCTAATTGCCATACAACGCTCGCCAGCTGATCCAAATCCTGCATTGATTGCTGCATCTGCTGCTAATTCTAAATCCGCATCTGGCAAGACAACCATGTGGTTCTTTGCGCCACCAAGTGCTTGCACGCGCTTGCCAGCTTTAGTTCCACTTTCGTAGACATAGCGGGCAATAGGTGTTGAACCAACAAATGAGACAGATTTGATTCCTGGGTGAGTTAGGAGTGCATCAACACTTTCTTTATCTCCATGAACAACATTGAATACACCATCTGGCAATCCAGCCTTTTTCCATAGCTCTGCCATAAAAATGGCCGCACTTGGATCCTTCTCTGAAGGTTTCACAATCACTGTGTTGCCACAAGCAATTGCAACTGGGAAGAACCACATGGGAACCATTGCAGGGAAATTGAAAGGAGAAATAATTGCTACGGGGCCAAGTGCTTGGCGAATTGAATAAACATCAACACCCGTTGAAACTTCTTCTGAGAAACCACCTTTGAGAAGGTGTGGGATACCGCAAGAAAATTCAACAACTTCTAAACCACGAGTGACTTCACCGAGGGCATCACTGAGTACTTTTCCGTGCTCTTCGGTAATGATAGCTGCAAGCTTTTCTTTGTTTTCATTCAGTAATTCGCGGAAAGCGAATAAAACTTGAGTGCGTTTTGTGAGTGAACTATGGCGCCATGATTTGAATGCTTCAGTAGCAACTCCTACTGCTTGATCTACAAGAGCGCTATCTGCAAAATCAACACTTCCGATAACTTCTCCAGTTGCTGGATTGTAAACATCACCAGAACGAGCAGCCTTAGATGTTGAATATTCGCCATTTACCCAATGTGTGATTCTCTTCATGGGTATACGTTACTTCGCTTTTACCCATGCCCACTACCCCTTTAGGCATTGGTCATGATTAGATTGGTTACAAATAAAAGGGGATACCGTGGAAAAACCAGTAGCTAATCCAGAACTCGGCGCGCAGGTCTATGCAGATGATCGCGCGAATGTTTTTCACTCATGGTCGGCGCAAAAACAGATTACGCCAATGGCTATTGCTGGGGCACAAGGTTCATACTTTTGGGATTATGCCGGTAAGAGTTATTTAGATTTTTCATGCCAGTTAGTGTTTACAAATATTGGCCATCAACATCCTGCCGTTGTAAAGGCTATTCAAGAACAAGCAGCAGTACTAACAACCGTTGCGCCACAGCATGCCAACATTGCGCGCAACGAAGCAGCAAAGCGAATTATTGAAGTTGCAAGTGGCGGATTCGAAAAAGTTTTTTTCACTAATGCTGGAGCAGATGCGGTAGAAAATGCCATCCGAATGGCACGCATTCATACAGGAAGACATAAAATTCTTTCTACTTACCGTTCGTATCACGGCAATACTGGCTCAGCAATTACCGCTACTGGTGATCCACGTCGATTCCCAAATGAATTCTCATTCGGTCACGTCCACTTCTGGGGTCCATATCTTTATCGCACAGCATTTTGGGCAACTAA
>CAIZPZ010000162.1:0-7155 GCA_903934975.1 uncultured Actinomycetes bacterium
CCGGCTTGTTGGCATACCTCTGCAAATAAAAGTGCAGTAAGTGGTGTTGTCTCAGCAGGTTTGAGGACAACCGTATTTCCAGTTGCCAGCGCTGGTGCAACTTTCCATGCAAGCATGAGAAGTGGAAAATTCCAAGGAATGATCTGACCCACAACGCCATGAGGGCGAGGATTGTCTCCCGCTCCTGCATACTTTAATTTATCTGCCCAACCGGCATGATAGAAAAAATGCGCAGCAGCAAGTGGAATATCAATATCTCTTGTCTCGCGAATTGGTTTTCCATTATCCATTGTTTCTAGTACGGCGAACTCACGAGCACGCTCTTGCATGATGCGTGCGATTCTAAAAAGATATTTACCTCGCTCCTGAGGAGCCATTTTTGACCAAACTTTTGTGTATGCACTGCGAGCAGCAATAACAGCCTTATCTACATCACTTGCTTGTGCATATGCAATCTTTGAGAGAATTTTCTCAGTTGCAGGATTGATCGTATTGAATGTCTTTGAGCCTTTAGCAGCCACAAACTTTCCATTGATGAATAGACCATACTGCGCACTAATATCAACGATTGATGTTGATTCAGGTGCTGGAGAGTATTCAAATGTCATTTCTAATCCAATGTCACATAGTTAGGGCCGGCGTAGTTGCCATTTCGCAATTTCATTCTTTGCATAAGTAAATCATTGAGTAGAGCACTTGCTCCGATTCGAAATAGCTTTGGCGTCAACCACTCTTCACCCGCAGTTTCGCGAACAAGGACTAATTGCTTGATTGCATCCTTAGTCGTGCGAATACCTCCTGCTGGCTTAACGCCAATTCGAATACCAGTCATCGCATGCCAATCTCTCACTGCCTCCAACATGACCAAAACTACGGGAGCTGTTGCCGCTGGAGAGATTTTGCCGGTACTTGTCTTGATGAAATCCGCTCCCGCAGCCATTGCTAGATGGGATGCTTTGCGCACATTGTCCAAAGTGACGAGCTCGCCAGTCTCAAGAATGACTTTGAGGTGAGCGCGATCTCCGCATAATTCTTTGATAAACACGATTTCAGAAAAGACTTTCACAAGGTCGCCAGAGAGAAAAGCTCCCCTATCAATCACCATATCAATTTCGGTTGCACCATTATTGAGCGCATCTAACGTGTCTTGTTTCTTCACTTCTAAACTTGCTCGCCCAGATGGGAATGCAGTGGATACTGCAGCCACCGGTATTGATTGTCCGCCTATTGAATCCAAATGTTTTCTTGCAGTTGCAACCTTGTCATTGTAAACGCAAATTGCACCAACACTTGGAACGCTGGAATCTGTTGGATCAGGATGAACTGCCTTAGTACATAGAGCTCTTACTTTTCCATCAGTGTCTGAACCCTCAAGAGTTGTTAGATCTATCATTGAGATTGCGCAATCTATGGCCCATTTTTTGCTTGCAGTCTTAATGCTTCTTGTGCCAAGCATCGCTGCACGTGATTCTGCGCCGACTTGATCAACTCCGGGAAGTTGTTTTAGAAAACGTCGTATTGACGAATCTGTTCCCTCAACTAATTGCACCGTCAAATTATATCTGATGAATGATTCTCGTGAGAAGGGAATGCGATGCATTACTCTTGTAAATGTACCTATTTTCGTTAGCATTGACGCTCTTAGACGAATATTTACAAATATAGAGGAGTAACAAAGAGATGACCCAAATTCCTATCATTTTAGATTGCGATCCCGGTCACGATGATGCGCTTGCCATTATTTTGGCAGCATACAATCCAAAAATTGATTTACGAGGAATCGTTACAGTTTCAGGAAATGGCGCAATTGATAAAGTTACATACAACGCCCTCAGTATTTGTACACTCGCAAATATAAGAGTTCCTGTTGCACAAGGTTCAGGTGTTTCGATTTTGGGATCTGCCGAAGCTGCTACTGATATTCATGGTGAAACCGCACTCGATGGTGCGCCACTTCCTAAGCCAAACTTTGAACTTTCTAAAGAAGGCGGCATCGAGCTTATGGCTCGATTAGTTCGCGAATCCAATGAACCAATCACAATAGTTGCAACT
The DNA here is from genome assembly GCA_903934975.1 of uncultured Actinomycetes bacterium. GTDB lineage: Bacteria > Actinomycetota > Actinomycetes > Nanopelagicales > Nanopelagicaceae > Planktophila. The sequence goes on from CAIZPZ010000162.1 coordinate 2,053, forward strand.
GGCCCTCTAACAAATGTTGCAATTCTTCTCAAGCTATATCCAGAATTGAAAAGTAAAATCAGAGAAATTGTTTTTATGGGTGGAAGTGCATCGCGTGGAAATCGCACGCCTTATGCTGAATTCAATATCTGGATGGATCCTGAAGCCACAGATATTGTCTTACATTCAGGTTTGAAATTAACGATGTGTGGCCTCGACGTCACCCATCAGGCCCTCGTCACCAAAGAGGTCTTTGCACGTCTTGAAGCGCTAAAGAGTGATCTTTCAAGAACAATTATTGGTCTGCTCAAATTTTTTGCTCAAACATATAACGATGTCTTTGAGATGCCTGATCCACCCCTGCACGACCCGGTTGCTATTGCCGTACTTATTGATCCAAGCGTTGTATCGTCGCGATTCGTCAATGTCGAAGTTGAATTAGATGGAAAGTTCACCCGCGGTGCAACTGTGGTCGATATATATAAGCGCGAGGAGCGTAGCGCCAATACAACTGTTGCACTCAATCTTGATGCAAAGAAATTCTGGGATCTAATGATTGATGCAATAGAGGCTGCAGGAAAGTCCTAAATCTTTCCAGCACTTCTATCGAAGGCAATAATCTCTCTCAGGCCTTGAATTGCTGTCTCCAATAGTGGATCAAGTGAAATTACTGGACCGATTCCGTGCATCATCATGATTCCACCAGCGCGCTTTCTCAACATAGAAGAGATTACAAAAATTGCAGATGCTTCCATCTCGGAGCAGATCGCTCCCCCGATTTCCCATGCTTTCCAGCGATCTTGGAGATTGCGAGCAACGCCCATTCTCTCTGGTTCATGCTGACCATAAAAAGAGTCTTTAGATTGAGTTATTCCAGTGCGAAATTTTACGCCAGTCTTCTTTGCTGCGCGCTGTAGCGCTTGCGTCAGATCTAGATCCGCAACAGCAGGAAATTCAATTGGCATGTAATGAATAGATGTTCCTTCGTCTCGAATGGCACCTGAAATAATTGCAAGTTCACCTGAAACGATATCTTTTTGAATGGCACCAGAAGTTCCGACACGAATGAATGTGTCTGCGCCAACAATTGCTAATTCCTCAACTGCAATCGCAGCTGATGGGCAGCCAATTCCTGTAGAAGTCACAGAAACTTTTTCACCATCGAGATAGCCTGTGTATGTCACGTACTCACGATTAGATGCAACTAATTTCGCATCATCGAATAGGGCAGCAATGGGTGCGCAACGGCCTGGATCGCCTGGGAGTAACACATAACGACCGACATCACCCGGTGCTAATTGAACGTGATACTGCTTTCCATTGGCTTCCATTTATAACTCCTTGCTTAGTTGGTCTGCTTTTATTAATTCTCGAACTCCTGCAATTGCCGTTTCGATCAATGGCTCAAGTGAACCAAATGGACCTTCACCGTGCATAGCCATGATTCCTCCTGCTCGAACTTTGAGCGTTGATGCAACAATAAAAAGTGCAGCAGCCTCCATCTCCGAACAAATCGCGCCACCAACCTGCCACGCATGCCAACGATCTAAGAGTCGAGTTGTCACACCAGATCGCTCTGGTTCGACCTCGCCGTAAAAAGAATCCTTTGATTGAGAAATGCCAAGGGCATGCGGCAAGCCTGCTTTTTGTGCAGCGCTTCGAAGTGCAGCAACAATCTCCATATCTGCAAGTGCTGGAAATGCAATTGGTAAATAATGAATTGAAGTTCCTTCATCGCGAATAGCACCTGTAACAATTGCTAAATCACCAGATTTGGTTCCAGGTTGAATTGCTCCCGATGTTCCAACCCTAATGAAAGTATCAGCACCAACTCGTACTAATTCTTCTAATGCGATTGCAGATGACGGGCATCCGATTCCTGTAGAGGTAACCGAGACTTTTACTCCTTCTAGAAAACCTGTATAGGTAACATATTCACGATTTGTCGCAACATGAACAGCGCCTTCTAGGTGGCGAGCAATAATCTGCGATCGGCCAGGATCACCAGGAAGTAGCACATAACGGCCGACATCACCTTTTTGTAACTGAATGTGATATTGCTTGGCATCTGTATTGCTCATAGAGTGTTTACTCTTTCAATAAAGAAATCCATAAACACTTCAACATTTACTTTCATGGCAACCTTGGCATTTGCTGCTTTACCCATTGCTTTGAAGTGATCGGCAGATGTTTTTGCAATATTGTGGTCACCCTTTAGTTCAACTGTCACATAATAATCGAGATACTCAACCAATTCTGGCTTTATCAATAGTGCAGCAGCTAAAGGATCATTGATTGCACAGCCTTCGATACTTTGATATTCATCATGGAATTCCATATAGAAACGCGTGGAGTCGTCAATAAATTTTCGTACTGCGGGATTCTTGCTTTGAATGCGATCCATATGTCTTTTCTGGAATAAGCACTCATAGGTGACATCTAATGGAACTAAAGTAAATTTCAAGCCTGCTCGAATAACAACGTCAAAAGCATGCGGATCACAGAAAACGTTGTACTCCGAAGAAGGAGTTGCATTACCGGGGGCATGAATTGTCCCGCCCATAGATACAACATTTTTGATCAAGGGCACGATCGATGGATCACGCAAAATTGCAAGTGCAAGATTTGTCATTGGCCCAATGCATAGCAAGGTAATCTCACCTGGATACTTATGAATCAAATTTATGATGAGTTCAACGGCGGGTAGTTTAGACAGTTTCAGAGTTGGCTCCGAAAGAACGGCATAACCAAGCCCGCCATCACCATGAGTCTCTTCAGCTACTGATAAAGATTTCACTAACGGTTCTGATGCACCCCGAGCAATGGGAACAGTGACTAAATTGCAAAGTTCTGCAATTTGCAAAGCATTCTTTGCGCATTTATCGACTGTGGTATTTCCATGTGTAACCGTGATTGCCTCTATTGAAATTTCAGGAGATGCTGCAAGTAGAAGAATTGCCAATGCATCATCAATGCCAGGGTCGGTATCAAGAATTACTCTCATACGTACTCCCCTCCAGCCATAATTATCTAGTTTTCTTCTTAATTTATCTAAAAATAGAAAAAGCAATTAGGAGTGTATTTCTTTCTGCCACTTGAGAAGAATATCGAAGGCTTTATCAAAACTATCGACTACGTGACCTGCATCTTCTACACAACCGCGAACGAAAAGATTGATGCCTTTTCCATCAATCATATTTCTATCGCGAATAACTCGGGTATCTGTCACCAATCCGATCATTCCTTTTTTACTCTTGTCATGTTGCATCTCTGCCCAAAAGATTCCGATTTCATTAGCCGTTCCATCATCGACCATAGGACCATCAAGAAGAGCTAAGAGAACGTTTGCACCAAGTACTTCTCGGGCATCAGTTTCAAAAATGAACTTGGTGGTTACCGGATCTGGTAGTGCAATTTCATGGGGAACAAAGACTTGCATACCTGCATCGCGCATTCGCTTTGCACATTGATCTATATATGTACGCTCATAAGGGGTAAACAAGGGACCAGCAAAATAGATTTTCATCGTTAGTACATCACAGTCTTTGTTAGGTGGTGCGGCCAATGTGTTGCGTGATACGTCTTCCAGAAGCGGAAATCAACCTGCGGTTGCAATAACGGTTCCATTCCAGGGCGGCGCTTATTAATCTCTTCTGTGAGTTTAGCAATGACGTAAATCGAGCTAGCACGTAATTCAATTTCAGCGTCACTATCTCTTGTGACTTCGACAAGACCATTGATCTGTTTTTCAAGTTCTGGCGCATATTCAAAGATATCCATAACGCGCAGCCCAACAGGAACGATGTAGTCAGCAAAAGCGGTGAGATTGCTGGCATCTTCTAATTTCCATGCTCCTCTTGGCGATAGAGCCAGATGCATTCCCCAAATACCAAGTTGGGCTAACTTAAAAATGTGCACTTCTGAGCCACGATACATACTCACATCTCGAAAACGAGGAAACTCCGTAGTTAATCTTTCAAGTAGACCATCACCATTTGCATAGAGACGAGGGGCGCAAGAGCGAACAAAATTGGAGTAACGACCTTGGTACTTTTCGACTAATACTCGGCCCACTTCATTAAAGAGAATTACGCGCTCATCGAGCATAGGCATCTCTATTGTTCCTGCAAATATCGATTCGAGATCTTTGCGAGAAACCTTGGATAAATACTCACCACTAAAGAATGGGATTCCAGAACCAATGGCACGATGCATACAGGCGACCATTGCTTCTGAGTCACACCAGCGCTTGCCTAAGTAATCGGTCTCAAATTTAACACCGGTAGAGAAATCTGTAAACGCAAAGTTCATTGTGTTTACAACCAAAGTAAAATCCATAATGACATCTGGATCTTTGCCAAAGTCGAAGAGCATCGAACCATCAGGTTTAGCAAACTCTTCGTATGCCATCCAATTTGCTACTTGTGTTATTTTTTCATGGTTAATTCGAACAAGCTCTGCGCCTTTTACTACATGTTGAACACTTGCCAAGACAGGAGAATCCCAATTAATGCTCATATGTAAATTGCCCTACTCAGAGCCGCGGCGATAAGGCATACCTGCCATGGCCGGCGGCGTAAGACGCTGGGCTAGGAAGGTGAGAACGATTAGCGTTGCAAAGTTTGGGAAAACTGTTACAAACTCTTGAGGAATCACATCAACACGTTGATGAATCCAAAACGCTACAAGAGCAAGTACGGCTGATATCGCACCTGGCTTCCATTGACGAGAAATTGAATAGTAAAGAGCAAGAACTAAGGCAACAATTCCTGCAACCATAATGAGAGACATCACCGATTCACTTTGACGAACTCGAAGGGCATCGGTAAATCCGAAAAGAATGGAGCCAGCAAATACTCCACCAGGTCTCCAATTACCAAAGATCACGGTAGCCAGTCCAATAAAGCCACGGCCGGCAGTCTGACCCTCTCTGTATACCGATGAAGCGACGAGAGAAAGGTATGCACCACCAAGGGATGCCAACATGCCAGAGATCGAAATTGCGATGTAGCGAATTCGATAAACATCAATACCGAGTGATTCGGCAGCCATAGGATTTTCGCCCGAGAAGCGCATACGAAGTCCAAATTTGCTGCGCCAAAGAATCCACGACGTCAATGGAAC
>CAIZPZ010000163.1:0-2196 GCA_903934975.1 uncultured Actinomycetes bacterium
GCCATATGCCATGACTTCATAACTTGAAGATTCCCATCCGGTGATTGCACCGAGCATTGAGCCCATCTCCTCTAAAGTCATTGAACGTGTTGGGGGAGCGGCAAAGATGCAGACGCATAAAGCATCTGTTGCAGACCAGATTTCAGATAGCGCTTTGAAATTACGGACCTTCTTAGGTCCTAAGTAATCCATGGGAATACGTTCCAGAATTACCAAAGTATTTGAGCCCTGCATTGTGTGAGGCCAACCCAGCTCGGTGTCGTAATCCCAATCGTGTTCGCAGATGTTAAAGCGCGGACCTATGGGAGCAGTTGCATATCCAAGTGCCAGATTAGTTTGAGTACGAGGTTCGGCGACGCACATCTCAAGACCTTTAATATGCATTGCATAGTGAGAACTCTTCGGCCCTAACTTCTCGCTGCTTCGCTTGACTCCCTCTGCAAGTAGATCGCCAGCACCATCCCTTGTTGCAATATCGAGAATCAGTTGGCGAATTCCTGCCGTATCTCCCCAGGTGAGTGCCGGATTCAAAGATTGAATCTCAATCCCATTTTCAAGACATTCGATAGCCATAGAGATGACATATCCAAGAGATGTTGGATCTAGACCTAAGGTGTTACATAAAATATTGGATTCAAATAGAAAATCTAAATCTGCATTTCCAATATTTGCACCCATCGATGCCGTGATCTCCTGATGCATTGCACTTGCCTTACTCAAGCCTGAATTACTCGAGAGCGATTCTGGTGTGAACAATTTGAAACAATCATTAGGACAGCCCGGGCAGGGTGCATCTCCCTTAAATCGCGACATAAACTCTTCAGGGGTGAAGTTTTCGACACCTGGAAAAGCGCTCTCTCTAAAATTCTTTGTACAGAGCGCAGCATCAAGACCATGTGTATGAACCCATGCAGCAAATCCTGGTGGCTGAAATTGCCAATCTGAAAGTGGATTTGTAGGAATTCGAGATGTATATAAATCTGTAAGTTCTTGCGCCTTCTTGGGATCAGCGACAGCTGGACGTTTCCCTGGTGCGATAACAAGCGCCTTCAGATTCTTAGAGCCCATAACTGCGCCCATTCCCATGCGTGATGCTTGGAAAGAACGATTGGTGACAATCGATGCAAATCTCACGAGATTCTCTCCAGCAGTACCAATTACTGCTGTATTGATTCCTGCACCATAACTCTTCTCTAGTGCATCGACTGTGAGATTGACGTTCTTGCCCCAGTGTTCTGTTGCATCAACAAATGAGACTTCGCCATTCTTAATTGAGATGAGTGTTGGCTTAACCGCACGCCCCTTGATGACAATGACATCAAATCCAGATTCTTTGAAGGATGCGCTAAATGGTCCTTCGACATGGGTCTCACCCATTCCATTTGTAAGCGGACTCTTTGCACAGACTGCAAGCGATGCAAGTCCGACATACGGTTGTCCTGCCATAACAGAGGATGCAAAGATCAACGCATTCTCTGGACCAAGTGGATCTGCACCCGCTGGAGTTTCGCGCAGTAATCTCTCTGCCGCTAATAAACCACCACCGCCGAAGGTGCGCCAGTAGTGTTCATGTGGCTCACTTACTTCATAGCTCAACTTCGTTAAATCAACAGTTAAGATTTTTCCGTTATATCCACTCTTCGCTTTGGCATAAGAGTTTCGAACTGAGATTTGGCTGTCGCTCATGGTGAGACCGTAACAATCCGAGCCTGAGCGGTCAATACATTTACGGCAGCCGCACCACAGTTTCTACAATTGATTCAGAAGTCGCGTTTGCACCGAGTTCGATACTGACATTCGTTGAAAAGCCACGCAAGGTAGCCTCAGATAAGAGAACCATCTGCGCCGCAATATCTGTCATCCAGTAAAAGGCACCTGGCCCGACCTGTTCAATAAGATCGGCTGCTTTCTCAAGTGCTTCATCACTAAATTTCTCAACATCGTTCTTATTGGACTCAAGTACCCACAACAGGTAATCGCGGATATCGCTTGCATCCTGCTTAACCCGATCGTGCTCGTCGAGTATCTGAGCAAGCTCTGCATCCATCGCCCTGTGCCGTAACCATCGAAACATATCTACCCCCTGCTTGAGATTCTAAGGATTCCCACCGACATCCCCAGAAATGCGCAATGGTCCGCGAAGTTACTCACGGACCATTGGGTTTCACAACCCTTTAACGCAGATTTAGATTAACA
>CAIZPZ010000164.1:0-23133 GCA_903934975.1 uncultured Actinomycetes bacterium
ATCATCGCCTAATTTATGAATGACGGGATCTTTTATTCGTCGAGAATTTCCGCCACCTAAATACAGACGGTCCCAGTGAAATACTGGGCGCAATTCATCGACCATTGCTTTGATGCGACGCGACCAAAATGAGTCTCCAAGTAAGCGGCGCTGATGTTCACCAATCCAACTATCAAAAGTTTCATTGCGGCGAATCGTTGCATGGGAGAGTTCAATATGTGGCGCTAGTTTCCCGCCATCGAATACTGCGCATCCAAGTCCTGTGCCTAATGTAAGTACAACTTCAAAACCAGAACCTGCAACAACGCCGGCCCCATGAACTTCTGCATCGTTGAGAACAAGAGTTGGTTTTCCCAATGCGCGCGTTAGACCTTCGCGCATATCAAAGCCATCCCAGGCAGTTTTGAGTTCAGGATCCATTCGTGTTCGAGGTCCTGCAGTATTTATGTAATGAGGAGTTGAAACAACAACACCGTGGCGCATCATCCCTGGCATGCCAACACTGACTCGATCTGCTGCCGGTAATGATTTCGAGAGTTCAACAATTGTTTCAATCAAACGAGTTGGCGAAAGTGGATACGGTGTAGAAATGCGAATGGCCTGGGCTCTCATCGTTCCAGCACTATCGAGTACTGAAGCTTTGATACCCAAGCCACCGCAATCCACTGAGAGTGTTAGCTGCTCCATGGAGGTAAGAATAACTACTTAGTGGGAATGCCCACCAGGTCCGTGTGAGTGTCCATGTCCACCCGCTTCTGGCTCTTGATCTGCTGGACGCTCATATACAACAGCCTCTGTTGTAATAAACATTGCAGCGATAGAGGCAGCGTTAGCAAGTGCTGAACGAGTTACCTTCACTGGATCGATGACGCCATCTTTTGCAAGATCGCCATAGACATCAGTTGCAGCATTGAAGCCTTCGTTTGCTTTCATTGCGCGAACCTTTGCAACAACTACATAACCTTCAAGGCCTGCATTTTCTGCAATCCAGCGAAGTGGTTCATCGCATGCTTTGCGAACAAGGCGAACACCAACTGCTTTATCGCCAGTGAATCCAAGATCGCCTTCAAGTGAGTCAGCTGCGTGAACAAGTGCAGCGCCTCCACCGATAACGATTCCTTCTTCTACTGCTGCGCGAGTTGCAGAGATTGCATCTTCAAGACGGTGCTTCTTCTCTTTCAACTCAACTTCAGTGTGTGCTCCAACTTTGATAACGCAGACGCCACCAGCGAGTTTTGCAACGCGCTCTTGTAGCTTCTCGCGATCCCAATCAGAATCTGTATTTGCAATCTCGTTACGGATCTCAGAGACACGTGCAGCAACTGCTGCCTTGTCCCCTGCTCCATCAACGATTGTTGTTGCATCTTTTGAAATTACGATACGGCGTGCTTTTCCAAGAGACTCAAGTCCTACTTGGTCGAGCTTCATTCCGATATCCGATGAAATAACCTGACCGCCAGTAAGTACTGCAATATCTTGCAACATTGCCTTGCGACGATCTCCAAAGCCTGGTGCCTTCACAGCAGCTGAAGTAAATACTCCACGCATGCGGTTGACCACCATTGTAGAAAGCGCTTCGCCTTCAACATCTTCGGCGATAATCAAAAGTGGCTTTGATGCTTGTGCAACCTTTTCAAGGATTGTCAAGAGGTCAGCGATGGCTGAAATCTTGTTTCCTGAGATAAGAACATAGGCATCTTCTAGTACTGATTCCATGCGATCTTGATCAGTTACGAAATATGGAGAGATGTAACCCTTATCGAATTGCATACCTTCAGTAAATTCGAGTTCAAGACCAGTAGTTGATGCCTCTTCAACAGTGATAACGCCATCTTTGCCGACCTTATCCATTGCTTCTGCAATGAGGTCACCGATAACGCGATCTTGCGCCGAAATGGTTGCAACATCTGCAATCTGTGCTTTGTCCTTTACAACAGTTGCATTTTCAGCCAAGCGAGCAGAGATAGCAACAACTGCTGCTTCAATTCCCTGCTTCAAATCCATTGGCTGTGCGCCCGCTGCTAAGTTGCGAAGACCCTCTTTGACCATTGCTTGTGCAAGCACTGTCGCAGTAGTAGTTCCGTCGCCAGCAACATCATTTGTCTTTGTAGCAACTTCTTTTACCAACTGTGCGCCCATGTTCTCAACTGGATCAGAGAGTTCAATCTCTTTCGCAATTGTCACGCCATCGTTAGTAATTGTTGGTGCACCAAATGACTTTGAGATAACTACGTTGCGACCCTTAGGTCCCAGAGTTACCTTGACGGTGTCAGCAAGAATGTTGACACCACGTTCCATTGCGCGACGAGCGTGCTCGTCGAATTCAAGAATTTTTCCCATTACTACTTCTCGATTACAGCGAGAATGTCGCGAGCTGAAAGTACTAAGTACTCCTCGTTGTTGTACTTAACTTCAGTTCCGCCGTACTTGCTGTAAAGAACAACGTCGCCAACTTTGACATCCATAGGAACACGGACACCATCATCAAAGCGACCTGGTCCTACTGCAACGACTGTGCCCTCTTGTGGCTTCTCCTTTGCAGTATCAGGAATAACAAGACCTGATGCAGTTGTTGTCTCGGCCTCTGATGCCTTTACAACGATGCGATCTTCTAGTGGCTTTATGGCTACGGCCATGGCTTTCTCCTTATTACTAGTGGTGATACTTCCTCGTGGGGATCTGCCCGATTAGCAGACTCGACCCTAGAGTGCTAACGCCAACTCTAGGCGAGGCTATTCCCGGGGGCAAATTAGGTTTTTTAGAGCGCTACGGTGGTCACTGGCAGGCCAGAATCAGCGTCAAAAGCCATTGGACTGGGCGATCTACCTGCTGCAACCATCAGTGAACCCAGCGCTGCAACCATTGCGCCATTGTCGGTACACAGCGCAGGACTTGGGATTCGAAGGCGGATTCCTGCTTTTTCGCAGCGCTGCGTAGCGACTGTACGAAGCCTTGAATTAGCAGCAACTCCACCAGCAATGACGAGTGAATCAATACCGCTCTCTTTACATGCTGCAATAGCTTTGAGCATAAGCACGTCAACAACTGATTCTTGGAAAGAAGCCGCAACATCTGCTTTTGCAAAATCTGGCGTTGATTCTAAATAGCGTGCGACTGCTGTTTTGAGTCCTGAAAAAGAGAAATCGAATGGACGTGTTTCCCAATCTTGCGATGTTGTAAGACCGCGAGGGAAATTGATTGCAGTGGCATTTCCAGATTTTGCCAGTGTATCTATTGCTGGACCTCCTGGAAAACCTAACTGCATAACGCGAGCAATCTTGTCGAATGCCTCCCCTGCGGCATCATCCATCGTTGCGCCAAGTTTTGTAATGGTTTGGGTGATGTCATCGACTTGTAGAAGTGAAGAGTGACCGCCACTAACGAGTAATGCGATAGTTGAATCAAGGGGTTGATCATGGGTTAGGAAATCAACGCTGATATGCGCAGCTAAATGATTGACTCCATATAAAGGTTTTCCAAGTCCAAGTGCTAGGCCACTAGCGGAGGCAACACCAACGAGGAGTGCACCAACTAAACCAGGACCGGCGGTAACTGCAACAGCATCGACATCAGCAAGTGTTAGTTTGGAATCGGTGAGAGCTTTCTCAATACTTGGCATCATCGCTTCTAAGTGTGCACGGCTCGCAATTTCAGGTACAACTCCCCCGAAGCGTGCATGTTCTTCAACGCTGGATGCAATGACATTTGCAAGCAATGTGCGGCCTTGAACAATCCCGATTGCTGTTTCGTCACACGATGTTTCAATTCCTAGAACTATTGGTTGGCTCATGCGCGCGCCAACTCTTTGCGCATTACGAAGGCATCCAGGGATGGTCCGTAATAATCTTTTCGGGTAGAAATCTTTGAATAACCGAGGCTTTCATAGAGTGCAACAGCTGCGATATTTTCCACATCGACTTCAAGCATCATCGCTGGAGCGCCGCGTTGCACAGACCATGCTTCTATTTGATCCATAAAGGCGCGTCCTATGCCTTGTTTTCTATACGTTTCTAGGACACCAACGGTGAGTATGTCAGCCTCGACACCAGGTGCGATAACCATGACACCTGCATAACCAATGATGTTTTCGCCATCTATTGCAACGCAGAAATAGCGTGTGCGCGGAACGCCAGCAAACTCTTCTTTGAATTGCGCAGTTGACCATGGAGATTCTGGGAATAGTGTTTTCTCCATCGATGTAAGAACTGGAATATCGAGTGCACTGGCTTCGCGGTAGATAATCATGTGCGATCCGCCGTTGCTACTGCATCTGGACGGCGTAAATACATCGGCTCCGTTATTGAGCCCTGCGATGCAAGATTGGTCATCGCAATGAGGTTTGGGAAGAGTCCAAAGTGAATTGTTACACCAATTTTTTCAACATCGGCTGGAAAACTCACTGCTGGTTCACCAATGCGGATTCCTTTTGAATAGCGAGCCCAGTACCACTCTTTACGACGAGCATCAGTTGCAACGATAAAATCTTTCTCATCTACTTGTGCTGCAATTGCGTCAAGTGAACACACACCGATAACTTTGATATTTCGCGCACGTGCAAATGTATGAGCAAATGCAATACCAACTCGTAGTCCAGTAAAAGGTCCTGGGCCTATTCCAACAATGACTTGGTCAATACTGTGTTGTTCAATTGCCTCTTGTACTAACAGTGGAAGAGATGGACCGTGCGCAGTTGCTCCATCGCGATGACCACTCCAGATGAGTTTTCCATCTGTAACAACTCCAACGACTGTGCGATTAGTTGAGGTATCGATAACTAAAGAGTTACTCACAATGTGAATCCTTGCCAGCGTGGACCAATACCTGTGGCACTCACTTTTCGTGTTTCTTCGCTTCGATCTATAAATATTTCAAGACGTTCATCATCGAGGCGAGCGGATTCGTGCCCACCCCATTCGATAACAATGACGGCACTTTCACGCTGTGAATCTAAATCAAGATCATCTAAATAAAGATTAGGATTTTTTGAATCAACTAGGCGATATGCATCAACATGAATAAGTGAGAGTGCACCTTTATGTACTCGCGAAATAACGAATGTAGGCGAAGTAATGTCGTTATGGCCTAGAGCATGCCCAATACCTTGTGCTAAAACTGTTTTTCCAGCGCCAAGGGGACCGTTGATGAGTAATAGATCTCCTGCTGCCAGTGATTGCCCGATGCGTACGCCAAGTGCGTGCATCTCTTCGGCAGTTGCAACAGAGATCATGGTCTAAGGGTATCGGCAAAGAAAAAAGAACAGGGCCCCGGTTTCCCGAAGCCCTGCCCTTGATATTTTCTACTTAGCTCTTATATTTCAAGAGATTTGGTAGGAAGTCAGAATCTGTATTTAGGTTTGGATCAATCTTGGCAAAGATTGAAGAACCAACAAATTTCTGACTTGGAGCCTTACCTGTCTTTGCAGATTGTGCCAACAACTTAACCCAGCCCATCATCTGTGCTTGGGTAAATGATTGGTGACCAACACCTGACTCTGCAACCGGAGCAGCGAAATCAGGAAGTCCAGCATCTGTGTACTTGGTATATGTCTCTGGAGTTAGTGCGTACATTGCAAATGTGTTCCACATTGGCTTTGTACCTGTTCCAGCCTTGTACTTAGCAAGACGTGCTTTGTATGAAGCGCGCGCATTATCTATATAAAGTGCGCTATTTCCTGCAAAGACCAAACGATCTGCTTCATTTGCAAGCAAGATAGTTGGCTTATCAGATGTGTAGTTGATTGTGTCCAATGCCTTGAACTTTGCAACTGCGACAGGGTCACCCTTGACGCGAGGCACCAATCTAAGAACACCAAGCATTCCTGCAATTGCATCATCACCTGATAGACCCAAGTTGAAGCGGCCAGAATCAGCAGCACTGAGAAGCGCCGCCCAATCTGTCTTGGTGTTGTCATAGAAGCCTGCGCCTACGATTTCACCAATTGCTTGGCCAGCGAATGTTCCAGTACCAAGTGCTTCTTGTGAGTTTTCAAGAATTGCAACAGTTGCGTTGATGCTGTGTTCAGCAATTACTGCAGAAGTTGAGATTCCATCCATGTGAGCACTCTTTGTTGGGATTCCAACTATCAATCCCGCAAGAAGCAGAGCTGATCGTTGTGGAATTCCTGCAGCGGCTAATGGTGCAGGGTATGCAATTGGCTTTGCGCCAAGATCCTTGCTCCATGCAGTTAGAAGTGCACCAACTTTTTGAAGTTCTCCAAGAGATGCCATGTGTCCTGCAGGTCCCTTTGCAACTCCGAATGCTGCGCAACCCTTGATTGTTGGGTCGGCAAAAACACTGAGGAGATAGAAGTAATCGCAGAGAGATTGAATTGATGCAGATGGAGTTGCTAGTCCTGCCATCAAACCAACAGCATCAGCCTTATCTGGATACTTCTCAATGAATTGATTGATAACAGGTGCAGCACCTGATGATCCATACACAACTACCTTTTTGATATTTGTGACTTTGGCACGAGCTGTATCAACCATATCGTTGAGCATCTCTACACCGTCAGTTGTGTTCCAACCATGTAGGCCGCCAGTTGATACGCGATCGTATGATGCGACACCGTAACCGGCCTTGAGCATCTCTGCTGTGACATCCGCATTGCGATTGACGCTAAATGGAGTTAACTCTTCAACACCTGTTGGGACTGTATAGCCTGGGTATGGAAATGATGGACGGAATCCATGATTCCAAACAAAGAATGTGCCGTTGAAACGTGCAGGCACTTTCATTGTATAGGCGGCACCGTTAGTGAGCTTTCCAGTAGTTGTTACAACAACTGGATCTGCTGCACTTGCTGATGGAATAAGTGTGACTGTTCCACCAACAATGAGTGCAGTTGCACCAAGTGTTGCGATGAACTTACGCATTGTTATATTTTTCATGGTTATTTACGCACCCTTCGCAATTGCGTCTACGGGTAGCGCAGGACGCACATAATTTGAAACAGTGACTGGTCCAGTACCTGAATCAGTTGTGTATAGGACACGAGTTCCGCCGATTGGCTTCAAGACTGTAGCGCCATCGTATGCACCAATCCAGAAGCTTGTGAAAGCTTCGTGAGTTGTTCTGGAGTAACCCAGTGGTGAAAGAGCGGCACTAGCAATCTTTGAGCCATTGTTTTCAATATATGAAACAAGGCCCTTGCGAGTTAGGTCCTTACCAACACCAAAGAGCGCTGAAGTAGCCATGTACGCAATATTCATTCCTTGAAGAACGTTATTGTCCCATTTCTTATCTGGACCCTTGTTGAAATCATCATTGATCTTCTTGAATGCAACTACATACTCATCTGTGGCTTCGCCAGGTGATGGAGCATGTGATGCGCTGATGATTCCGGAGAGCAATCCTGCAGAGACTGCAGGTGTAACACCCTTAGATCCAAGAATTGTCTGGAATGTTGTTGCATCTGAACCAACGCTAGTTACTACCCATTTTTCTGGCTTGTAACCGAGTTGTGCAGCTGTTGATACTGCAATTGCTGTTGCAGATGCAACAGCAGCAATAATAACAATCTCTACACCAGCTGTTTTTAGAGCTGTTAGTTGGCTTGCAAGTCCAAGGGAGCCTTGAGTACCAGCAATGAAGTTCACTGCGGTCTTCTTAGGCTCAAATGTAAGTCCTGCTGTTGTGAAACCAGCGAGCGCGTTACGGCCAAAGTCATCGGTCTGATACAAAATACCGATCTTCTTTGTTGGATATGTATCTTTTAGATACTTACCAACAATCTTTGACTCAACAACATATGTTCCAAGACCACCGAATGTAGTTGGGTAAGTCTTTGGATTTGTGTAAAAACCGCTGTAACCACTATTGACGAAAAGGTCAGGAATTCCACGACGGTTGATATCTCCGATAACAGAGATATGTGTCTGTGTTCCAACGCTTCCGATAAATGCAAAGACCTTATCTTTATTGATAAGTGATGACGCGCTAGAGACAGTTAGGCCTGCCTTGTACTGATCATCTTTGACTACAAGGCGAACCTTGCGTCCATAAATTCCACCTTTTGAATTCACATAATCAAAGTAGCCGCGCATCGCGTCATCTACTTTGTTGTAACCAGGGCTAGCGGCGCCTGATTGTGGCAATTGCATACCGAGAACAATTTCGGTTGCGCTTACGCCAGGATCACTTGCAGCTGTTGCTGGCAGCGAGGTGATAGCCATTGTGCTCACCGCGACTCCAGCAACGAATGCAATCATTCCTCTGCGAGTCAGAGGGGAGAGAGTATTTCTTTTATTCACTGCTTTCACTCTTTCTTTTGCAGTTTACTGAGCACTAGCACGAGGGTCTCGCGCTCAGTAGCCGGGTCACAGGCGACCCAGAACAGCCTGAACCTAACATGTGGGACTAAATAAGTGAATAAAAAAGGGCTCAGACACCTCTTACGTGAGCCTAAATTCTTAGTGGCGCCTCTTCTTATGGTGCAAGCCGTGGGCGATTCCACCAGGGTTGAGGACCACCGTCAAAATCAGCAGGATGCTCGAAATCATAGCCGGCAGATAATTTGCGATCTGCTCCGATGGTGAAAACGAGGCTGAAGCCCATTCAATAAGGTCTGGCAAAAAGACGACAAGCAGTGCACCGATGAGAGCACCAAGAATGCTGCGAATTCCGCCAAGAACTGCGCCAGTGAGTAACAATAATGAAAGAGATATTGGGTAGACACTTGGTCCGACAATGCCACGAAGACCATAGAGAACTCCTGCAAGACCAGCAAAACCTGAACTAATAACAAAGACAAATATTTTTGTCTCCGAAATTTTCATACCGGCGAGTGATGCTGCAACTTCGTTATCGCGCAGCGCTCGCCAGCTACGTCCAGTACGAGAATTCAATATATTTAAAGTAAAGAAAAGTGCAAGTGTTGCAAATGGAAGTGTTGCAAGTAATTGCCATTGCTCGTATCCAACTTCACCCATCAAAGTTGTAAGCCATGCTGGTGGATTGCCAAAAGCAATGTTGAGCCCAACATCTCCACCAAATACTGATTCAAATCGTGTTGCAAGTGATGGAATAGCAAGTGCAATAACAAGTGTGGTTCCTGCTAAGTAAGGGCCTGATAAGCGCGCAGCTGCAATTCCTAATAACAGACCGGCAAGAAGTGCAGCGATAACAGCTAATGCGATTGCAAACCATATTGATAGGCCAAGATTTAGAATTCCAAGTGCTGCTGCAAAACCACCGACTGCCATAAGAGCGCCTTGACCAAGAGATATTTGACCTGATGCGCCAGTGAGTAAAACGATTGAAAGAATTCCGATGAAAAACATCAGCGCAACCGATAGCTGGCCTTGGTTGTATGGATCTAGTTTTATTGAAAGGAAAAATACAAGGGCAGTAAATAGAATTGAGATCACGAGATTCTTACGTCCATATGAAGAAGCTTTAGACACGTCGAACCTCCTTGCTGCCCAATATTCCTTGAGGTCGAATGATTAGAACTGTAAGTAAGACAATCAAAATTGCTAAGAAGATATCTTCTGGCGCATCGTAAACATTGACGAAAGAGACCAGTAAGCCAAGTGCAAAGCCACCAATTACTGAACCAAGCAAACTATCAAGGCCACCAACAACTGCTGCAGTAAAGCCAATGATCAAAATCAAATCGAGTGTATATGGTGAGAGATTTGCACTTGGTGTTACTAATAAACCAGCCAGAGATGAGGCGACGCCAGAGATAACCCAACTCAAGGTTCGTACGAAGCCGATTCGGATTCCACTCAACCGTGCTACTTCGGGATTGAGCGCACTGGCGCGCATTGCAAGGCCCATGCCTGTGCCTTTGAAGAAATATGTGGTTGCAACAAGTGTTATAAAAACAGTTCCCATAACAAATAAATCAAATGCTGTAAATGGCATTATTTTTCCATTTATTACAAGACCTAAAGAATTTACAGGAGTTGGAAACCCGCGCTCCTCCGCTGCCCAGATCATTCCTGCAGCTGCTTGAAGTACTCCAAGTATTCCAAGTGATGCAATGACTGGAATAGTAGAACGCATGGCAGGACTATCAAGTGCGCTTGAGCTTCTCTTTCTATTGAGGGGGCGCATCACTAAAAGATCGACCAGAGCACCAAGTAATCCACCAGAAACAAGTGCGACAACGAATGCGATCCAGTATGAGTAATTCTGAGCAATAAGAGTAGAAGCAATATATGTGGAGAACATTGCTTGACCCATTTGCGCAAAATTGACAACACCTGCTCCACGCCAAACAAGGACTAATCCCAGGGCTGCAAGTGCGTAGATAGCACCGCGCGAAGTTCCTGCAAATATTGCAGATAAGAAAATGTCCATTAGTACCCCAAATATGCCGCGCGAAGTGCGACATCTGCTTTCATTTGGGCTGCAGGTAAATCAGCAGCGACGGTACCTAGAGACAAAAGAATTCCATGATCTGCAACACCTAGTGCAGTATTTGCATTCTGTTCAACTAATAAAACGGTGAGACCAGTATTTCTACAGAGATCGTTGACGGTTTGAATAATCTGTTCAACAACGAGTGGTGCAAGACCAAGAGAGGGTTCATCGAGTAAAAGTAGAGAAGGACGAGAAACCAGTGCTCGACTAATTGCCAACATCTGGCGCTCTCCACCAGATAACGAGCCCGCTAATTGCTTCTTTCGCTCTTCAAGCCTAGGAAATAATTGATACATCTCGGAAATAGCAAGGCGCACATCCGCTTTATCGCTGCGCATGCGAAAGAGTGCACCCATCTGAATATTTTCTTCAACACTCAACTGCGAAATAACTGCATGGCCTTCTGGCACGTGCGCGATACCGAGGCGCACAATCTTTTCTGGAGAAAGGCCAACTAGTGATTTATTTTTCCAAGTAATACTTCCTGAGCGTGGGGTTTCAAGGGCTGAAATAGTGCGAAGTAGCGTGCTCTTTCCAGCGCCATTTGCTCCAATAACCGTAGTGATCTTTCCTTCATGAGCAGTAAGAGAAATACCATTGAGTGCCTTTACGCTGCCATATTCAGTAACTAAATCTTTGATTTCAAGCATTAGAGCTGCCCACCATGATTACTTGAATCTGTACCTAAGTAAGCGGCGACAACTGCTGGATCACGTTTTACTGTTTCAAAACTACCGCTAGCAATTACTTTACCAAAATTGAGAACGTAAACCTCATCTGAGATATGACTTACAAAATCAACGTGATGCTCAACAATAAGAATTGCGCACTTGCGTTTGAGATCTTTGATGAGTTTGGCCAATGTATCGATTTCGTCTTGACCTAATCCAGCAGCTGGTTCATCGAGTAATAGAAGTTTTGGTTGCATTACTAATGCACGAGCCATGGCAACACGCTTTGAATCTGGATATGTAAGTTCACTTGGAGAGAGATCACTGAGATCTGCAGCGCCAGCCCACGCAAGTGCATCCATCGCGCGATCTTTGAGTGAGCTCTCACTCGATGATGAGAGTCCAAGCATGTCTTTTATAAAGTACGAATTTCTGTGCTTATCAGCGCCCATCATGACATTTTCTAAAACAGTAAGTCCGCTATATAGACCTACTCCTTGCAATGTGCGTGCGATTCCATATTTTGCAAGTTGCGATGGTTTTGGCCACTTTATTGATTTTCCATCATAGGAAATATCGCCTGAGTTTGGTTTTACTAATCCAGAGATTGCATTGAAAAGCGTTGTCTTTCCTGCACCATTCGGGCCAATAAGTGCAACTACTTGGTTGGGAGCGATATCAAGAAAAACATCATCCAGTGCTTTCAAGCCTCCAAAGTTTATTGTGAGGTTTTTAATCGATAATATGTTTTCGTTCTTATCCATGGTCGTAGATTCTAGGCACGCGCGGGCCAATTCGGGTAACTATTTCGTAGTTCACGCTTCCTGATGCACTCGCCCAATCATCTGCGCTAAATCCTTCTTCTCCAATGATTGTGACCCAATCCCCCGACACTGCAGAAGAATCTGGACCGAGATCGACGACAAATTGATCCATAGAAATACGACCGATGATTGGCGCACGTTCTCCATTGAAAGTCACTCCTGCATTTCGCGCTATACGTGGAATTCCATCGGCATACCCCATCGCAACAACACCTAAATGGGTATCGCGAGTTGTTTTCTCCGTAGCGCCATAACCAACTGGTGAACCTGCAGGAACGCTCTTTACTAAGTGAAGTTTTGCACGCAGTGTCATTGCAGGTGTAAGTCCTAGAGATTTACTACTACCCATCTGCGTATCAGGAGTAAGGCCATAGATTGCAATACCTGTGCGAACCATCGATAGTGCGGATCCGTGATCAGCCAACGTTGCCGCCGAATTCGAGAGATGTTTGATTGGCGGGCGAACTCCAACTGCTTCAAGTTCAGAGAGCATTTCTTTGAAACGTTTGAATTGATCACGGTTTTGTTGCTCACTTGGTTCATCGGCACGAGCAAAATGTGAGAAGAAACCAATAACTTCTACTGAAGAAAAATCAGATTGTAAAAACTCGTACCACTCATCTAAGAAACCACCACGTGTCATTCCGGTATCAACTTCAACATGAATACGCGCGCTACCTTTTATTTGTGCAATCTCTTTGAATGCAGCAATTGATGAAACTGCTATATCAATATTATTTGTCACTGCGGCCTGAAAATCAGAACCTGGTGGAACAAGCCAGGCAAGAATCGGGGCAGTAATGCCTGCTTTGCGAAGGGATATAGCCTCTTCTAGCAACGCAACGCCTAGCCAATCTGCTCCAGCAAGTAGCGCCGTCTTTGAAACTTCTACAAGTCCATGGCCGTAGGCATCTGCTTTTACTACTGCTAATAAATCAGTACCTGACTTCTTTTTTAGAAGTTCAACATTTCGAGCAATTGCTTGCAAATTAATATGTGCTTCCGCGCGGTTATGCATCATGATCTCTCCACAATCACCATGGCAGATGCAATTCCTGCATCGTGCGATAAAGAGAGATGAACATCGGCACCATCAATAATTTCAGCAATTTCACCACGGAAGAGAAATACTGGTTTTCCATTTTCTAAATTGAGAATCTCTGCATCGTGCCATGGCAAACCCTTACCAACGCTAAGCGCTTTAGCGAGAGCTTCTTTTGCTGCAAAACGAGCAGCGAGTGAAGAAATCGGTTTCGTGCGTTCATTTGCCGTAAAGAGTTTTTCAACCAAACCTGGAGTGCGATCAAGAGATGACTTGAAGCGCTCAATATCTACAACGTCTATTCCGATGCCATCAATCATGAGAGTTGACTCTTCGAAGGAACATAACGGTCAACGGCGATCACAGCGATAAGAATAGATGTACCTATGAATAGGCCCGCAAGTAGGTCGGTGAACCAATGCGTGTGACGTATCAAGGAAACGATGCAAATGGTCAGAGATAAAAGAGCTACCGCAGCCGATGCTAAACGACCTTGATATCTATCTACTTTTGCATATCGATAAAGAATGTAGGCCAATATCCCCCATGACAAGACTGCATTAGATGCATGGCCACTGGGATATGACATTCCTCCTGCATGAATTAGGTCAACACCTAGCCGTGGTTTTGTTCGCCCTAGTAATAGCTTGAAAGATCCAACAATTAAATTCAGTGTAAGTAGAGAAAGGAAGGCTAGGTTGAGTGGTCGCCATGTTTTGAATTTATAAGCAATGTAGGCAGCAGCAATAAGTAGGACTGTTGCAGTCAGTGATCGCAAACCAAGATCATCTATTCGACGCAGCACGAAGCCAGAAAAACCATCGAATCGGGGGCGTGGAGTTTTATTTATCTTTTCATCCCAGGCAATGAGTGGACCGCTTCGCAATACCTGGGCTGTTATAAATAGAAAACCAATAAATAGCAGAACGGACCATCTCAGGGCTCGATTGAATTGAGCCTTGCGTTGATCAACGAGTTGTTCCACTTATTCAACCGTTACAGATTTAGCCAAGTTACGTGGTTGATCAACATCATTGCCTCTACAAATAGCCATTTCGTATGCAAAAACTTGTAGCGGCACTGTCGCCAATATTGGTTGAAAAATTGCTGATGCATGTGGAATTCGAATTATGTGCTCAGCGCCAACTACTTCATCACTTTCTTGTGCAATAACAATGACACGAGCGCCCCGCGCCTTTACCTCTTGAATATTGCTGAGCATTTTTTCATCAAGTGCATGCTCATGACTTGCAGGCAATATCGCAATTACTGGTGTTCCTTTATCAATGAGGGCAATAGGGCCGTGCTTGAGTTCGCCACCGGCAAAACCTTCAGCATGCATGTATGCCAACTCTTTGAGTTTGAGAGCGCCTTCTAGTGCAACTGGATATCCAATATTTCTTCCTAAGAAGAGAACTGATTCGGATTGTGCAAAGCTGCGAGTAAGGGTGCGAAGTGGCTCAACGGTTTCAAGTATCTGTTCAATCTTTCCTGGAAGTTCGAGCATTTCGTAATACAACTGCGCCACTTGTGAGTCCTTCATTGCGCCACGAACTTGGGCTAAGTGCAGACCAATGAGATACACCGCAATTACTTGAGTGAGGAATGCCTTTGTTGATGCAACAGCGATTTCTGGGCCTGCATGGGTGTAGAGCACTGCATCAGATTCGCGAGGAATTGTTGAACTATTTGTATTACATATTGCTAATACGCGAGCACCAGCAGATTTTGCATGGCGAATTGCCATCAATGTATCCATGGTTTCACCCGATTGCGAAATTGCTATAACAAGGGTGCTCTTATCAATTATTGGGTCGCGATAGCGAAATTCACTAGCAATCTCTACTTCTACTGGAATTTTTGCCCACTATTCAATTGCATACTTTGCAATCATTCCTGCGTGATAAGCAGTGCCACACGCGATAACTAGAATCTTCTTGAGATCCTTTATCTCTGCGGCGCTCATACGAATTTCATCTAAAACAATCTGATTGTTATCGCTGAGGCGACCAATCAAGGTATCTGCAACTGCTTTTGGTTGTTCAAAGATTTCCTTGAGCATAAAGTGCGTAAAGCCACCCTTTTGCGCAGCTTCGGCGTTCCAGGAAATTTCATATTCCTTTGGAACAACTGCTTTTCCTTCAAGATCAGTAATTGAAATTCCTTGCGGGGTAATTGTTACAACTTCATCTTGGCCAAGCTCTACTGCTCGCTTTGTATATTCAATAAATGCTGCAACATCGGAGGCCATGAAGTTCTCGCCTTTACCAAGACCGACAACAAGGGGTGAATTACGACGAACTCCAACGATGACATCTGGTGCATCGGCATGAATTGCAAGGAGTGTAAATGAGCCACGAAGTAGTTTTACGGCCGCGCGCATTGCAGCGGTGAGATCACCTTTGTGTTCTTTGCGAAGATCACTGAGCAAGTGAGCAACTGATTCAGTATCTGTTTCAGATTTAAAAGTATGCCCACGAGATTCGAGTTCGGTTTTGAGCGCTGAATAATTCTCGATAATTCCATTATGGATAACTGCGAGTTTGCCTTCGTTATCAACGTGGGGGTGAGCATTGCGATCGGTTGGTCCGCCATGTGTTGCCCAACGGGTGTGTCCGATTCCTGAATGAACAACTGGCAATGTTTCATCAAGGGATTCTTCAAGGTTTACTAACTTACCTGCGCGCTTTTCTATAAAGAGAGTTCCAGGGGTTCCGAGAGCTATTCCTGCAGAGTCATAACCGCGATATTCAAGACGGCGAAGACCTTCGATAAGTGGAACGACGGCAGATTGCGGACCTGTGTATCCCACAATTCCGCACATTTGATTATTACCCCAGTTCGCCTTTGACTACATCTGCAAGTTGCTGCGCAATATTAGTAGCGATGTTATCACTCTGTGCTTCAACCATGACTCTAACAAGGGCTTCAGTCCCAGATGCTCGCAATAAAACTCGGCCATTACTACCTAATTCATCCTGCGCTTTCTTGACCGCTGCAGCAATAACGGCGGAGCCATCTAACTTCTCTTTTGCAACATCTTTTACATTGATGAGAACTTGAGGAAAGCGAACCATTGACGCCGCTAATTCTGCAAGTGTTTTCTCAGTGCGAACCATTTCTTGAATCAATTGCAAGGCTGTAAGAATTCCATCACCTGTATTTGCGTAATCGCGCATAATCACATGACCAGATTGTTCTCCACCGATTGCATAATCTTTATCAAGCATTGTCTCTAATACATATCGGTCACCAACAGCTGTTGTCACTACATCGATACCAGCATCCTTCATTGAATGCATAAAGCCAAGATTGCTCATTACTGTTCCAACGACTGTATTTCCTTTGAGCAGCCCGCGAGATTTGAAACTCTTTGCCAAGATACTCAGTATGTGATCGCCATCTACTTCAGCGCCCGTTGCATCAATTGCTAAACAACGATCGGCATCACCATCGTGTGCAATTCCGAGATCTGCTCCATGTTCGAGAACGGCGCTTCTTAGATGTGAAAGATGTGTCGAACCAACTCCATCGTTGATATTCCAACCATCTGGAGTATTTGCAATAGCAATAGCTTTGGCACCTGCGCGACGAAGCGCTTCAGGTGCAACAAATGAAGATGCGCCATTTGCACAATCAACAACTACGGTAATTCCAGCAAGTGGTGTTGAAACAGATGCGAGCAAGTGTTGTAGGTAGCGCTCTTTAGCACTCTCATCATTGATGACTCGGCCAACACCGCGACCTGTAGGACGTAACCATTCTTCGCCCATACGCGCTTCAATGCGTGCCTCAATGACATCATCTAACTTTCCGCCACCACGAGAGAAAAGCTTGATTCCATTATCTGGCATTGGATTATGTGAAGCGCTAATCATTACTCCAAGATCAGCTTTTGATTCCGCAACTAGAAATGCAATTGCGGGTGTAGGTAAGACACCGACGCGATACACGTTGATTCCAGCACTTGTTAGACCAGCGACAACAGCTGCTTCTAGAAACTCTCCTGAGGCGCGTGAATCTTGACCAACAATTGCAGTTGGGCGGTGATCTTTATTAGATGAACTTTCGACAAGTACATGGGCAGCGGCAACAGCTAAATCAAGTGCAAGTTCAACTGTTAGATCGCGATTAGCAAGACCACGGATTCCATCGGTACCAAAGAGTGCCATTGGAACTCCTTTACTAAATATGGATTAGCGCTTGCTGTACTGAGAACGCTTACGTGCCTTCTTGAGGCCGTACTTCTTGCGCTCGATAACACGTGCATCACGTGAAAGGAATCCAGCCTTCTTAAGAGCTGGACGGTTTGCTTCTTCATCAATTTGATTGAGTGAACGTGCAACACCTAGACGAAGTGCACCAGCTTGACCGGAAACTCCACCGCCATTGATACGTGCAAAAACATCGTATGCATTTTCTGCACCAACTGTGCGAAATGGTTCTGAGACTGATTGTTGGTGAACTTTATTTGGGAAGTAATTTTCGAGAGTCTTACCGTTTACAACCCAACGACCTGTTCCTGGAACAAGGCGAACACGAGCAACAGCTTCCTTACGACGACCTGTACCTGCACCTGGTGCCTTGATTGCTGGGCGGTTAGTTGCTGGTGCTGGTGATGATGATGTGTACGAAGTTGGTGCTTCTACATCATCTAGATCATCAATAATTGTATTTTCTGACATTTATATTTTCTCTCTCTTTACTTAATGATCTGGGAAACTTGCTCGAAGACATAAGGCTTTGGTGCTTGTGCAGCATGTGGGTGTTCTGGACCTGCATACACCTTTAGCTTTGATGCAATAACTTTTCCAAGACGATTCTTTGGCAACATTCCCTTGATCGCTTTTTCAACAGCGCGTGTTGGGTGCTTCTCAATCAATTCACCGTAGACAGTTGAAGTTAGACCACCTGGGAAACCAGAGTGTTGGTGTGACCACTTCTGCTTTGTCTTATTTCCTGAAAGTGCGATCTTTTCTGCATTGATTACGATGACGAAGTCACCCATATCCATGTGTGGTGCAAATGTTGGCTTGTGCTTTCCGCGAAGTAGAACGGCAGCATGTGTTGCAAGACGGCCTAAGACCACATCTTGTGCATCGATGACATGCCAGTTATGGACAGCATCTCCTGCTTTAGGACTATATGTACGCACGCTCTTGCCTACCTTCTATTTCTAATCAGTTACTTCGGGGATATTCATGGTGCTAAGCGCTCAATTGAGTGCAGAGGGTAAGGGTACCTGTGTCAGGGCAAGGGGTCAAAATCGCCTAATCTGACTCACTTTCCCGCTTTGCCACGGTGATTTTCACCCTTTCTAATAGCTCTGAATCGGGTGGATATTCCACTTTATAGAGGGTGAGACCACGTGCTGGAAATACCAAGGAATCTGAGATTCTTTCTCGATTTTTTAGAGTTGTTGCAACCCATGCCGGCTCGAATCGTCCATCTGCAACACAGACAACTGCCCCTACTAAGTTGCGAACCATTGAATAACAAAATGCATCGGCAACAACATCGGCGATAAGGAAGCCATCGCTATCGCGGATCCATGAGAATTTTTCGAGATTCCTCAACGTTGTGCTGCCTTCGCGGAATTTACAGAAAGCAGCGAAATCATTGGAACCAAGTAGCAGCGCTGATGCCTCATTGAGGAGATCTAAATCGAGAGTGCGATACCACGGTGCCACATCGGCGCGATTGAGTGGTGGGATTACCTGATTATTATCAAGTATTTTGTAGCGATAACTTCGACGCAGTGCGCTAAAGCGAGCATGAAATGCAGGTGGAGCAATACTTATTTTAGTAATTCGCAAATCTTCATCCATAATCCGATTGATGCGATATGTCAGATCATCTAAATCTAAATTTTCAGGAACATCGACATGGACTACTTGGCCTGTTGCATGAACTCCTGCATCGGTGCGTCCAGCAACAACTGTTTCGACTTTGATTCGTGCAATCTTAGAAATAGTGCTCTCTAACAACTCTTGGCATGTACGGCGATCTGGCTGCTTTGCCCATCCCGAAAAATTAGTTCCGTCATAGGCAATATCGAGCCTTAAACGAAGAAACCCACTCTCTGGGTAGAGAGTGGGTTCCGTCATTTCAAATTTACTAAGTCAGACTTAGTTATCTTTCTCAGTTAGAACTTCGATTACTGCCATTGGAGCGTTATCGCCCTTACGTGGCCCAATCTTTGTAATACGTGTGTATCCACCATTGCGAGTTGAAAAGCGTGGACCGATTTCAGTGAAAAGTGTATGAACTACACCCTTATTAGAAATCTTTGCCATTACTTGACGACGAGCAGATAGATCGCCCTTCTTTGCAAAAGTGATTAGCTTTTCTGCAAGTGGACGTAAACGCTTTGCTTTCGCTTCAGTCGTTGTGATCTTTCCGTGCTGAAACAATTGCTCAGCAAGTGTTGCCAGGATTTGACGCTCGTGTGATGGGCCGCTGCCCAAACGAGGACCTTTAGTTGGTTTTGGCATTGTCGTATCTCCTAGGCCTGATCTGCGTCGGCGAAATCATCGTCGACTGATGCGTTGTAATTCTGGTGTTTTGTTGGATCAAATCCTGCTGGGCTGTCCTTGAGAGACATTCCCATAGAGACGAGCTTTGCCTTTACCTCGTCAATTGATTTTGAACCAAAGTTACGGATATCCATGAGATCTGCCTCTGAACGGTTTACCAATTCACCAACTGTGTGAATGCCTTCGCGCTTCAAGCAGTTATATGAACGAACTGTTAGATCGAGATCTTCAATTGGAAGTGCAAGATCGGCAGCGAGCGCAGCATCCATAACAGATGGCCCCATCTCAATACCTTCTGCATTTACATTGAGTTCGCGTGCGAGGCCGAAGAGCTCAACCAATGTCTTACCTGATGATGCAACTGCATCACGTGGCTTCATTGATGGCTTTGTTTCGACATCGACTACAAGACGATCGAAGTCTGTGCGCTGTTCAACGCGAGTTGCTTCAACCTTGTATGTAACTTTCAAAACAGGTGAGTAGATAGAGTCAACAGGAATGCGACCAATTTCTGCTCCCGCTTGCTTGTTCTGAACTGCAGTTACATAACCGCGACCGCGCTCAACAGTGAGCTCAATTTCAAGACTTGCCTTGCCAGTGAGTGTTGCTAAGTGAATCTCTGGATTATGAACTTCGATGCCAGTTGGAACAGCAATATCGGCACCGGTTACTGGACCTGTACCTGATTTGCGGATGTAGATGACGCTTGGCTCGTCGTTATCTGATGAGAGCACCAAGTTCTTGATGTTCAACACGATATCGGTGAGATCTTCCTTGACGCCTTCAAGAGTTGTGAACTCATGGAGTGCACCGGCAACGCGGATGCTTGTCACTGCTGCACCTGGAATAGATGAAAGCAATGTACGACGCATGCTGTTACCAAGTGTGTAACCGAAGCCTGGTTCTAGCGGTTCAATGATGAACCGTGAACGATTTTCGGATACTACTTCTTCACTGAGAGTGGGACGTTGTGCAATTAGCACTGCTGCTCCTCTTCGTTTCGTGGAAATCCACTATTTGATTTCCTGTCTAGGTCTTACTTTTACTGCGGGTGCATGCCGACTAAACGGCTGAAAAAATTACTTGGAATAAAGTTCGACGATCAACTGCTCTTGAACTTGGGTATCGATTACAGCGCGAGCAGGGACACCGTGGATGATGATGCGCATTTGCGAACCAACAACCTCCATCCATGCTGGTACTGCTTTTTCACCAAGTTCAGCACTTGCGACGATAAATGGTGTTAGGTCGTGTGACTTTGGAAGAACATCAATGATGTCCATTGGAGTCACGCGGAATGAAGGAATGTTTACCTTCTTACCATTTACTAGGAAGTGACCATGGCGAACAAGCTGACGTGCCATATCGCGACTCTTTGCAAAACCTGCACGGAAAACAACGTTATCCAAACGGGTTTCAAGAATCACAAGAAGGTTTTCACCAGTCTTACCTTGGCGACGGTTTGCTTCTTCGTAATAACCACGGAACTGCTTCTCAAGTACACCGTAAATACGTGCGCACTTCTGCTTCTCACGCATCTGCAACAGGTACTCAGACTCTTTTGCACGGCCACGGCCATGTTGTCCAGGTGGATATGGACGTGATTCGATCGGACACTTAGGTCCATCGCACTTTGTTCCCTTAAGGAAGAGTTTTACTTTCTCGCGACGACAGCGCTTGCAATCTGCTCCGGTATAACGGGCCATTTATTCTCTTCCTTCCTTAAACTCGACGTGGTTTCGGTGGGCGGCAACCATTGTGTGGAGCTGGAGTTACATCAGAGATGGCTCCAACTTCAAGACCAGCTGCTTGCAATGAACGGATTGCAGTTTCGCGTCCGGAACCTGGTCCCTTTACGAAAACATCTACTTTCTTTAGGCCGTGCTCTTGCGCGCGACGAGCTGCTGCTTCTGCTGCAAGCTGTGCTGCGAAAGGTGTTGACTTACGTGAGCCCTTGAAACCAACGTGGCCAGATGATGACCAAGAGATAACAGCGCCGGTTGGATCTGTAATTGAGATGATTGTGTTGTTGAATGTGCTCTTGATGTGAGCTTGTCCAACAGCAACGTTCTTCTTCTCTTTCTTACGAATTTTAACTTTGCCCTTTGCAGGTGCAGCAGTTTTTGTCTTAGGAGCGGCCATTACTTAGTCACCTTCTTCTTACCTGCAATTGCCTTACGAGGACCCTTACGTGTACGAGCATTTGTATGTGTGCGCTGACCACGAACAGGTAGCCCCTTACGGTGACGAATACCTTGGTAGCTTTGAATTTCAACTTTGCGACGGATGTCACCGGAGATTTCACGGCGAAGATCGCCTTCAATCTTGAAGTTAGCTTCGATGTATTCACGAAGTTTTGCGAGCTCTGGCTCCTGCAAATCTTTTACGCGAACATCTGGGCTGATGCCAGTTGCGGCTAGTGTTTTTTGGGAACGGGTAAGACCCATTCCGAATATGTAAGTGAGTGCGACTTCAACGCGTTTTTCACGTGGAAGATCAACACCAACGAGACGTGCCATTTATCTACCTATCTGTATCCGGAGGTCCTCCGCATTACTGTTCTCTGGCCTACCGGACCAAAGGTCTTCTAATAAATTAGAAGTCGTAATACGAGTTAGTTACTACTTATCCTTGACGCTGCTTGTGACGTAAGTTTTCGCAAATGACCATGACTCGACCCTTGCGGCGAATAACTTTGCACTTATCGCAAATCTTCTTCACGCTTGGATTGACCTTCATTGACGAACTCCTATTTCACTAAAAGTTACAGTTTTACTTGTAACGATAAATAATTCGACCTCGGGTGAGGTCATATGGACTTAGTTCAACAATCACACGATCAGCAGGAAGGATGCGAATGTAGTTCTTTCGCATCTTGCCGCTAATGTGCGCAAGAATTCTGTGACCATTAGTTAATTCCACTCGAAACATTGCATTCGGTAGCGCTTCAGCTACGGTGCCTTCGATTTCGATAGCACCATCTTTACTCGCCAAGCTTTACCTACTTCTCTGTTGCGCATGAAATGACCAGTTCAAATCCCATGTGGATATTCCCCACAAAATCAGAAATGGCGCGAGGGGTTAGTCTAAAGCGCGCGCTCAAAATAGGGAAATCGGCCTCATTGAGTTACATGCATGTAATTCGTGAGCAGGGCCACAGGAATTCACGCGAGAAGTGGGGCTCTTAGCTCTCGAAATCGTCGCGTTTGGTCCAGATAACCAAGATCCAGAGCGAACATGTAAGAGTCACAACCAATGATGGGAAATAGACAACTTTGTCGATGAAAATTCCAATCGGCGGTGAACCTGGCATGAGTCCGCGCAGTGAAATCAAAGAATACGTAAGGGCAGCGGACCAAATGAGGGAAGAAAGTGTTGGAGGACGACGTCCATTAGCAACCATGTAAGCCATGATTGTTACAGAAACCAATGCAGTAATCATCAATAACAAAATAATTACAACAAGTAATTTTGTTGAATTCGAGCGATCCGCGGTGAACACGGATGAAGATAAGCCTTGATTGAATTCATCGATTGCATTATCAATTGAGTCTTTATCTTCAAGAGTTACTAACTTATCTGGATCGCTCCAATAGCCATGAGCCATACGAATATCGAAAGTATCTATGTTCTTCGTGTAATCAAGGGGCAAGATTGCAAGATCTTGAATATCTCCATTGTCATCGGTA
>CAIZPZ010000165.1:0-5772 GCA_903934975.1 uncultured Actinomycetes bacterium
CCGACGAGCCATTTGAGATGACCATCAATGAATACCCAGGTAATTGCACCTAATGTTGCAAGCAAGGAGAGCGCATTGAGTAGAACTGCCTTTATCGGCAAGATGATTGATCCGGTAAAGATAAAGACAAGAATCAAAACACTCAGCGCTACCCAACCAAGTGCCCACGGCAGGGTGCGAGCGATTCCATCCTGTGAGTCAGTGAAGTCTGCAGCTGTGCCACCAATAAGAATTCCTTCGGGTTTTTCCAATGCTCGTATAGAACGTATGAGATCTTCAGCTGCTGTTGTCCGAGAACTAATTGATGGGATCACCTGAATGCGAATGTCCTCTCCATAGATTTCTGGAGTACTAATTCTTGCAACGCCTTCAACACGTGAAACTTGATTGAGATACGTTTGTAATTCTGCTTCTTTACCAACGCCACCGGGAAATATCACTTCAATGGGACTGCCTTCATATGATGTGAAGCGATCGGTGATTACTTGTCCAGCGATTGCAGAAGGATGTGATGCAGGAAGTACACGTGAATCAATTTGAGCGAATGCAATATTTGTGACAGGCGCTGCAAGAATTGCAAGAAGTGCCAAAGAACCTAAAGTAACAATGACCGGACGCTTCATTACATTTCGAGCAGTATGTGCCCAACGGCCATCTTCTTTAGGTGTTATTCCACTTTTGCGCACAACACCTTTATCTATTTTTTCACCGATAATCGCTAGAAGAGCAGGCAATGGAATGAGCGCTCCTAGAACTGCAATGGCAACAACAGAAACCCCTGCCATTCCAAAAGATTTGAGAAAATTCAGTGGGAAGAGAAGTAGAGATGCAAGGGTGACAAGGACTGTAAGACCAGAGTAGAAGACAGTTCTTCCAGCTGTTGCAACTGTTTCGATGACGGAATCTTCCACACTCTTGCCATGATGGAGTTCTTCCCTAAATCGATTGACCATCAGTAGCGCGTAATCAATGCCAAGTCCCATCCCCAAACCTGTAATGAGATTGAGAGCAAACACGCTGACATTTGTAAATAAAGAGAATATGAAGATTAGTAGGAATGATCCAAGGATTGCGCTGATTCCAATAACGAGAGGCATTGCTGAGGCAACGAGGGTACCAAATACAAATGCAAGGAGCACAAAGGTCAATGGAATTGCAATTGACTCTGCAAGTTTCAAGTCTTTTCCAATTTTCTCATTGATCGAATTAGTTATAACTCCACCACCAGATGCATAGATTGTGAGTGGGCCTTTCTTGCCTTCAAACTTCTTTTGAATCTCTGCACCAATTGATCCATAAGTGTTGAAATCATTCGCCTTGATATCAGCGTAAACAAAAAGAAAGGCAGCCTTAGAATCATTAGATTTCAAACTTGGTGCACCGCCACTTGACCAATACGAGATAGTTTTTGAGACACCATTTACTTTAGAAACATTATTTTCAATCTCCAGTGCAGCGCTAGTAATCCCTGGATCTGCAATATCTAATTCCCCAGAATCAATGACCAAAATTGCAACAGGTTCTTGAACTTTGAACTTTTCAGTCAAATATGTTGCAGCCTTTGCTGATTCGCTACCTAAATCTGAATATCCACCAGTATCGAGTTTTCCAAAAGCGAGAGAACCGACGCCTCCTGCGGCAATAATTCCAATCAGAAAAAGAGTAAGCACGCCTTTGCGACGCCTGACAATGAACCTTCCTAGAGATTCAAACATTCTTATTCTCCTTATTAGTTACTTGCACGATAGAATTATTCTCATGAGCGACATTTTTCAAAAAGTTACTTCGGATGAAATTGATCCTGAAGAGAGCGCTGAACAAAATCGTCGCGACGAAGAAATAAAGTTAGATAAGCCTCCGCACCACGAGGACTAGTCAGTAGCTGGCGCCGATGATGGTGCTGGCGCTGGTGCTGGAGTGCTTGCAGGAACGCTGGCTGAACTCTTTGATACTGAATCTGTTTTATAAAAACCAGAACCCTTGAAGACCACTCCTACTGCGGAATAAATCTTGCGTACCTCGCCATTGCACTCTGGGCAATGTGTCAGTGATGCCTCTTCAAAAGTTTGAAAAGCCTCAAATTCGTGGGTACAGGTATTGCATGCATATTGATATGTAGGCATTGCCTGCTCCATTCATTCGGGGGTAGCCCTCGCGGGACACCTTGGGGTAGAAGTAAAGTGTAAAGAAGTGAGACGATAGAGGGAAATCTGGAGAGGAAAAGAGATGAAGTTGGGCAAGGTTCACGCACTGATTGCTGGTTTTACGCTTTCTATCTTCACATTGATTCCAGCTCATGCAAATTCTTTGGTAGCAACTTCACCAATTAGTGGTTCTACAACAACAACTGCTCCTACTTCAGTCACAGTTACTGCTCAGATTGCATTACTGGACGAGGGTAATGAGATAACCGTTACCGACCCTGCAGGAAATCGTGTTGACGACGGAACCATTACCGTCGATCAAATGAATGTCAGCGTTGGACTTCGCGCGTTAGTTGATGCAGGAATATATAGAGTCAGTTACATATTGCTCACTGATGGAGAAGATCCACTCGAGGGAAGCTTTACTTTCAATTTTTCTTCACCCAATGTTATTGAACCTGCACCAGAGCCATCACCAACTCAGAGTTCACAGAGTGCTGGAAGTAGTTGGGGAACAAATGTATTTGTCATATCTCTATTGGTGCTTGCCTTTTTAGTTCTAGTTGGACTTTCTCTCTATGCCAGAAAGCTCTTCAAAAATAGATGAGTGGTCCGCTGATAAGTGCAGGAGTGACCTTTAGTAAGTTTCTCAACATATCAGCAAGTTTTGCTGTTGTTGGAACACTTTTGGCAATGGCATTTCTTCTTCTAGATACAGAGGGAAAACTTTCAACCTCTGCACAAAAGCTTCGATCCATACTTCAACTCTCTTCACTTCTTTGGCTTATTGGAAGTGTAGGAACGATACTTTTCACACTAGCCAACATCTTAGGTCAGTCCTTTACGGCAGCATTTGACCTCACCGTCATGCGCTCTTTTCTTACTCAAGTAACCCTGGGCCAGTATTTTCTCTTTCAGACTTTGATTTCTGTAGTTGCTCTGCTATCGGCGAAGAAAATTCAGAGGATAAATACAACAATTTCATTATTAGTACTCTCAATCATTGGAATCATTTTTCCAGTTTTCCAAAGCCATGCAGCCTCTAGTGGTTCTCACTCCTTAGCTATTGGCTCCCTCGTAGTTCATGTTGTTGGATTAGCACTATGGGTTGGTGGAATTTTTGCACTTATCTTCATTGATTCAAAAGATCGAATAATTGCCGTTCCTCGCTTTAGCGTTCTGGCACTTTGGAGCGCTATTGCAGTTGTTATCAGTGGTAGCGCAAATGCATGGGTACGTTTAGATTTCAAATCTGCTTGGCAGACAACATATGCCCTAGTTGTTGTTGCCAAGATTGTTCTAACAATTGCACTGCTTGCGATGGGGTATTTGCATCGAAAGAACTTGAGTAAAAAACCTGCAATCAATTGGGTTGCGATGGCACGACTGATAATGGTTGAAGCATTCATAATGGTGAGTGCATTAGCGCTGGGTGCATGGCTATCATCTAATCAAGCGCCAATTCGCAAATCAGATGAATCTGCTAAATCAGCTCTTACCCTTGCAGGAATTGAAACACCACCACCTCCAACACTTTCTCGTATCCTTTTTTCATACGAGCCAGATGCCCTCATGATTGGGCTTTTAGTATTAGCTGTTGCTCTCTATATAAAGGGAGTAATTGTCCTAACAAAACGTGGTGACAAATGGCCAGTTGGGCGAACTATTTCTTTTGCACTTGGAATTTCTGTTATTGATTTCGCTACAAGTGGAGGCTTAGGACTTTACGCGAACTTTGCTTTTTCATATCACATGGCTGCTCATATGTTTTTGGGAATGATTGCACCGATTGGAATTGTTTTAGGAGCACCAATAACTTTAGCGCTGCGAACATTGCCACAAGGTAGAACATCAACTGAACGTGGAGTCAGGGGCTCACTAATATCTGCTCTTCATTCTCGTCTGGGCCGCTTCTATACAAACCCACTTATTGCATTAGCAATCTTTGATGGTTCATTATTTGCCCTCTACTTCACTTCACTGT
Organism: uncultured Actinomycetes bacterium; assembly: GCA_903934975.1. GTDB lineage: Bacteria > Actinomycetota > Actinomycetes > Nanopelagicales > Nanopelagicaceae > Planktophila. The sequence goes on from CAIZPZ010000165.1 coordinate 4,129, forward strand.
TTGGCGGAATGATGCAGAGCCATGTTGGTCACTTCTTTATGAATTTTCATTTCATGCTGGCAGGAACACTTTTCTTTTATGTTGTTGTAGGAATAGATCCCAATCCCCGTAAAATCCCACATTTAGTAAAGATTGTTATTCTCTTTGCAGCAATGAGCATTCATGCATTCTTCTCAGTTGCCCTGATGTCGACCACTACTCTTATTGATCAAGGTTATTTTGCATCACTAAATACTCCATGGCTTGGCGATCTTCTTGCAGATCAAAATAGAGGCGGCGCAATCGGTTGGGCAATGGGGGAGATTCCAATTCTTCTCGCACTTGTGGCAACATTTATACAGTGGATGCGTGATGACTCGCGTGAGGCGACTCGTATAGATAAGAACACTGCTCGAATGGCTGCAATGGGACAACCAGATGAATTAGCGCAATACAACCAATATCTATCGAACCTAGCGAAGAATGACAAGGATGTGCGTTGATGGAAGCGCTATTTGATTTACCAGATGAATATAAGGAATTGCGCAATAGTGTTAGAGCTCTTGCAGAAAAAGAGATTGCACCACATGCGCGTGCAGTTGATGAAGATCATCGCTTTCCACAAGAAGCGGCAAAGGCACTTACGCGAGCAGGTTTATCTGCAGCCCATGTACCAACGCAATACGGTGGACAAGGTGCTGATGCATTAGGTGTAGTAATTATTATTGAAGAGATTGCACGAGTGTGTGGCTCCTCGTCACTGATCCCTGCGGTAAATAAATTAGGTTCCTTGCCATTGATTCTTGGAGGAAACGAAGAACAGAAGAAACGTTGGCTCAAGCCACTTGCTCAAGGTTCAGGATTTTCCTACTGCTTATCTGAATCTGATGCAGGATCTGATGCTTCCGCACTTCGTACAAAAGTTGAACGTAAAGGTGATACTTGGATTTTGAACGGTAGTAAAAAATGGATTTCAAATGCAGGCATCTCAGAGTTTTATACAGTCATTGCGCAAGGTGATTCTTCGCTGGGCTCAAAAGGAATCACAGCATTTATAGTTGAAAAATCTGATCCAGGAGTTTCTTTTGGTGCACCAGAGAAGAAGATGGGTTTTAGAGGTTCACCGACATGTGAGGTTTATTTCGATGGCGTTGTACTCGATGATAATCGTCGAATAAGTGCAGTGGGTGAAGGATTTACATTAGCTATGAATACCTTGGATCACACTCGCGTAACAATTGCAGCACAAGCACTAGGCCTTGCCCAAGGCGCGTTAGATGTTGCAACTAAGTATTCGCATGAACGCAAGCAATTTGGAAAAGAGATTTTTGATTTTCAAGCAGTTCAATTCATGTTGGCTGATATGGCGATGAATATTGCAGCAGCGCGCCAACTCACATATGCAGCTGCAGTGAAAAGTGAACGCGGGGAGAAAGATCTAAGGTTCTTTTCAGCAGCGAGCAAATGTTTTGCAAGTGATGTAGCTATGAAAGTTACCCAAGATGCAATTCAAGTACTAGGGGGATACGGATACGTATCGGATTATCCTGTTGAGCGTATGATGCGTGATGCAAAATTGTCACAGATTTACGAAGGTACCAATCAAATTCTTCGAATAGTAATGGCTAGAAATCTTCCTAACTAAATCGGTGTAACGATTTTGGC
>CAIZPZ010000166.1:0-2330 GCA_903934975.1 uncultured Actinomycetes bacterium
CAAGATTGATAAATCAGCAACCCTTGCCATCGGTGAAATCTTTGTTAGTGCTAATTCGGTAATTGTTGGCTGCGGAGTCAATGAAAGTGTAGAGATAGTGGAACTGACTCCTTCGGGAAAAAATGAGATGAAAGCCATTGATTGGGCTAGAGGAGCGCGCATACTTCCAGGTGAAATCTTTGGTTGAGGCGCGTCGCAATACTTTCAAATCTCCGAAACCAGATGCCTCTCGACTACTTGCCTTTGATCTTCTTACCGAAGTAAATCGAAATGGTGGCTTTTCGAATTTACTTCTTCCTCAGGCGCTATCTGCAAGCTCTTTAGATGAGCGCGATCGCTCTTTCGTAACGGAATTGCTCTACGGCACTTTGCGCATGCAGGGTAAACACGACTGGGTTCTAGCTCAAATCAGTGATAGGCCATGGAGCGAAGTTGATGCGGGGATTGTTGATATTGCTCGTATGGGTGTTCACCAAATTCATGAAATGCGGGTGCCCGATCACGCCGCAGTTGGTGCAACTGTTGAAGTCGCGCGCAAGCGAATTGGTGAATCTAAAGCTAGTTTTGTCAACGCATTGCTCAGAAATGTTACGCGCACATCTATAGAAGAGTGGTTTGCGCCTTTGGCAGCAATCTCCGATCCAGTTGAACGATTCTCTATCCAATATTCGCATCCACAATGGATTGTTTCGGCTTATTTTGATTTGCTCAAAGATTGGGATGCCGTCGAATCACTTCTTTCCATCAACAATGTTGCAGCAAAACCAACTCTCATAGCATGGCCGGGACGTTCGTCTCAAGATGAACTCGTTAAACTCGGGGGAGTTGCAACACAGTATTCATCCTATGGCGCCCATTTTGATGGAGCACCTGGAACTTTAGAAGTTATTCGACATCGAAATGCTGGCGTCCAGGATGAAGGTTCTCAATTAGTCACAACAGTCTTTGCCTCCGCTATTTCCAAGAAGAAAAAATGGCTTGATCTCTGCGCTGGTCCTGGTGGAAAAGCTGCACTACTTTCTAGCATCGCCAAAGAACATGGTGTGGAATTTACGGCTAATGAACTTTCTATTGCGAGAGCGCAATTAGTAAAACAAGTTGTAGCAGGGGCTCGAGTGTGGGCTGGTGATGGACGCGAGGTTTCGACGCATGGTGAAACTTTTGATGCAATCTTGATTGATGCGCCGTGCACAGGACTAGGTGCTCTAAGACGCCGTCCTGAAGTGCGATGGCGTAGAAGCGTGCAAGATTTACGAGAGCTCACTCAATTACAGAGAGAGCTCTTAGAGGGTGCTTACCAGGTCTTGGAACCAGATGGAATATTGGGTTATGCAACCTGTTCTCCGCACCTAGCAGAAACGCAGGTACAAGTGATGGATTTATTGAGGCGACATCCAGATCTGGAGCAGATTCCAATAGATGATTTGATGCCAAAGAATTTAGAAGGTGCAACGCGTTCAGGTTCGATGACCTTATGGACACATATTCATGGAACGGATGCAATGTTTCTTGCTCTCTTTCGTAAAAAGAGTAACCCGAAATAGTAGAATCGTTCTATGAGCATTGAGATCCGAATCACTCCATCTATTCTCAACGCCGACTTCAGAAATCTACAATCGGAAATCGCCAAGATTGCCAAGGTCTCAGATCTTCTCCATCTAGATGTGATGGACAATATTTTCGTACCAAATTTTACATTCGATTTTGATAGTGCTTCGAAGATTATCAAGGAAAGCCCTCTGCCAGTTGATGCTCATTTGATGGTTGTCGATGTCGACCGAATCGCTCCTGACTATGCACAAGCTGGCTGTGCGAGTGTGACAATTCATGCCGAAGCAAGCGAAGATATTTCAGGAACACTTCGTGCAATTAGAAAACATGGAGTCAGATCCGGGTTAGCACTCAAACCTGCTTCTCAGATAGAGGATTACGCCGACATTGTTGATGATGTAGATATGTTTTTGATTATGACAGTAGAACCGGGCTTCGGTGGTCAAAAGTTCATGACCGAGATGATGAGTAAGGTTGCTCGTACTCGCGCTCTTATTGGCTCACGCCCCATATGGCTACAAGTCGATGGTGGAATTTCGCTAGAGACAATCGAAATCGCGGCAGATGCAGGTGCAGATACTTTCGTTGCTGGTAGCGCCGTATTCAATGCCCACGATCCTGCTGCAATGGTTACTTCGTTGCGCGAACTAGCGACACATTCCTAAGAAGTAATCGACGATATCTGAGTCAATAATGGTCAATGCCTTCAGCATCTCCTCTAGTAAACTAAAGCCATGAAAACATTCGAAGCGCTATGGAGCGAGCTATCAGAGATAGCG
>CAIZPZ010000167.1:0-2806 GCA_903934975.1 uncultured Actinomycetes bacterium
GTGGAATTCGTCCATCTCGCGTCTCTTCCAAGAGAACTTGCATCGCTACATTAGTTTCATCGAAGAGAAGTCCGAGCATATGAACGCTTATTCCATCATGTGTGAGACATGAGATTTCAGCGCCGAGGACTAACTCTAAGTCACCGCGCAATGCTTGTCGTGCTTCATTCCAACCCGAAGTTGTATCGTGATCTGTAATTGCTAGGACATTGATTCCTTGGGATAGCGCTTTATTTATTAATTCTCGAGGCGTATCAGTGCCATCACTGCATGTGGTGTGGGTATGTAGATCAATCATTTGCTTGCGCTCGATCAACTCGAGTTCGTAATACAACAAGTACACATCCGATAAGAATAAGAGCAATCCCAGGAATAATCCCAAGAGGCGGTTTTTGGTCAAGCCACCATACGGCCAGAATTGAACTGACTGGAACTTCAAAGAAGACTATGAGTGATACAACTGCTGGGGATACTCTCTTTAGTGCTGCATTGAACATTGTGTGACCAAGAATTTGAGCACCGAGTATTAGCCCAAGAACAATCCACCATTGTTTTGCAGTGAAATGTAAAATCTCATTACCCGCAATTATTGCCATGGGCAGCGCAGTTATGGCACAAACAAAGTAGCAGATAGTTGTATACGTACTCGTTTCAATTGTTCGTTGAGCTTTAGAACCAGCCATCATGTACAAGGCTGCAAGAGCAGCTGAAATCAAGGCAGCAATATCACCCAAAAAACTTCTCAGAGATATCTGTAAATCAATTCCAGAGATAAGTAGTACGCCTGCGAAACTAACAATCATTCCAAACCATGCTCGAGATGGAATATGTCCGCCACTCATTTTTACAAAGAGAGCGGCAAATATTGGCTGTAGTGCAACAATCGCAGTTCCTGCAGCAACAGTTGTCATTCGCATTGCCAAAAAGAATCCATAGAAATGTAGCGCGAGAATGACACCGGCAATCGCCGCCCATTTGATACCTTCACGATGACTCTTCAAACGTATATGTCGTATGGCAAATGGAAGGGTAATGAGAGATCCGCCAAGATTTCTCCAAAAAATTAAAGTAAGCACAGGCATAGAACTCATCGCAATAAGGGGGCCTGAGGTTCCAATTCCTACGATTCCAAGACCTAAGCGAATGAGATCCGGGCGAGCAGGGATGGCAATGTGGTTATCTCTTGCGTGAGGCGCCATGGGGTAACGGTATCTATTGCTTGTCACTAATACGAAAGCGAGAGTTCATCTTTAGAGGTTACCCTTAGCCTATGAGCGGAAACTTGATAAAACGAGTATTTCTCGCCCGTCTTGCAGGCACGGCGGTCTTTGACCCCAATGGTGATCCAGTAGGTAAGGTGCGAGATGCTGTCGCGACCCTTCGTTCAAATAATCAACCACCACGAATTCTTGGTTTAGTTGTTGAAGTTCCACTGCGCCGAAGAGTATTTGTACCAATTACTCGAGTCACATCTATTGAAAGTGGAACTGTTGTAATTACTGGATTACTCAATATGCGCCGCTTCGATACACGTGCGGGTGAGTTATTGGTTCTCGGAGAATTAGTAGACCGTTCCATCACACTTGTTGACTCTGACGAAAAAGTAATTGTTGAAGATATGGGAATGGAACAAAACCGCACTGGTGACTGGCTAATTACAAAAGTTCACATTATGCGTAAAGGACATGGCCTGCGTCGCAAAGGAGCGACTTCTACAGTTGCGTGGGAAGAAGTCACTGGATTTGCTTCACACGAACCAAATCAAGGTGTCACAACTCTACTTTCAACATTGTCCAATCTTCGCGCTGCCGACCTTGCTGCAGTACTTCAAGATCTTGCACCAAAACGTCGTGTAGAAGTTGCTGGTGCACTCAACGATGAGCGACTTGCAGATGTATTGGAAGAAATGGATGAGAAGAGTCGAGTAGAACTCCTTGCAGAGTTAGAAGGCGAACGTGCTGCAGATGTTCTTGGTGAAATGGATCCTGATGATGCTGCAGATTTGCTCCGTGAAGTTGGAGCCGAACGCGCACAAGCCCTCATTGATTTGATGGAACCAGAAGATGCTGAAGATGTACTTCGTCTTATGAATTATGAGGACTACTCCGCTGGCGGAATGATGACGACTGAACCAATTATTTTGAGTGCTGATTCAACAGTTGCTGACGCACTTGCTGCGGTGCGACAAAGCGAGATATCACCAGCACTTGCATCGCAAATTTTTATTTGTCGCCAACCGCTAGAAACACCAACTGGTCGCTTCATCGGTATGGCGCATTATCAACGCTTATTGCGCGAACCACCTTCAACACTTCTCGGTTCTATCGTCGATACAGATACACAGGGCCTCAATCCTGATGCAACGCTCAATGAAGTTTCGTCATATTTAGCAAGCTATAACTTGCTTTCAGTGCCCGTTGTTGATGCAAATGATCGTCTGCTCGGTGCAGTTACTGTCGATGACGTTCTCGATCACTTATTGCCAGAAAACTGGCGCCATGATCATCGTGAAACTTCACGTACACAAGTAAATATTGCTCAATTAGAGAAGGAGGGCGCACACAATGGCACGCAATAATCAATTAGATACTCCACGCGAAACACGCCGTTCCTTGCGACCAAATTTTGATCCTGAAACTTTTGGTCGTTTGTCAGAAAATTTCGCGCGATTCTTAGGAACAGCTCGTTTCTTGGTGTACATGACATTCTTCGTAGGATTCTGGGTGCTTTGGAATACTTTGGCGCCAATGAGTCTGCGATGGGATACATATCCATTTATTTTCTTGACGCTCATTCTTTCACTTCA
>CAIZPZ010000168.1:0-1912 GCA_903934975.1 uncultured Actinomycetes bacterium
GAAATGGCTGCGCGGGGAACGCCCTTTGTTGGTTTGCTCTATGCAGGTCTTGCACTAACCGATCACGGAACTCGAGTTATTGAATTCAATGCACGCTTTGGTGATCCAGAAACACAAGTATTGATTCCGCTTCTTAAGACTCCACTTGCAACCTTGCTCTATAACGCGGCAACTGGAAACCTCAAGGGAACAACGTTGGAGTGGAAGAGTGATTCAGCTGTAACAGTTGTGCTGGCTGCTGACGGATATCCATCAGCACCGAAGAGCGGCGGTGCAATTACAGGTTTTTCAACAATTGAAAATGTGCAGATTTATCATGCTGGCACATCAACAACAGATGAGAGCCTTGTTGCATCAGGTGGTCGGGTCTTAACGGTGACCGGTATTGGCGAGGATCTGACCGAAGCCCGAAACCTTGCCTATCGTGCAATTAGCCAAATCAGCCTTTCTGGATCTTTCTATCGCACAGACATCGCCCTTAATGCGTCGGTGGCAGAGAAGGGCAATTAAATGACAGATAATTCACCAATGAGCCTGCTTGCTAGCCGATATGCATCAGCTGCGATGCGCGAAATCTTTGCGCCAGAGGCCAAAATCATCGCCGAACGTCAGCTGTGGGTCGCCGTCATGCGTGCTCAATCAACACTTGGCCACGCAATTTCCAAGGATGTAATTACAGATTACGAAAATGTAATTACACAAGTGGATCTTGCATCAATTGATGCTCGTGAAAAGCAAACTCGCCACGATGTTAAAGCCCGAATCGAAGAGTTCAACGCTCTTGCAGGCCATGAGGCGATTCATGCAGGCATGACAAGCCGTGATTTAACAGAAAATATTGAAGCACTGCAAATTCGTAATGGTCTAGAGATTGTGCATGACAAAGTTGTAACGCTACTTGCTCGTCTTGCAGAGCGTGCAGCACAGTACTCAGATCAACCAATTGCTGGGCGTTCACACAACGTTCCTGCGCAGGTAACAACTTTAGGAAAGCGTTTTGCATCAGCTGCTGAAGAGTTATTGTTTGCCTATGAACGTCTAACAGCATTACAAGATCGCTATCCAATGCGTGGCATCAAGGGCCCAGTTGGCACAGCACAAGATTCAATCGATCTTCTTGGATCAACGGATTCGCACTTTAAACTAGAAGGTGCAATTGCCAAAGAACTTGGCTTCAACAATGTCCTAGATTCAACAGGTCAGATTTATCCTCGATCATTTGATTATGATGTTGTAACAACACTTGTTCAAATTGCTGCATCACCATCTTCGCTTGCAACATCAATTAGATTGATGGCTGGGGCAGAACTTGTCACTGAAGGCTTTAAGGCTGGCCAGGTTGGCAGTAGCGCAATGCCACACAAGATGAATACCCGTTCATGTGAGCGAGTAAATGGTCTTTCAGTTGTGCTGCGTGGATATGCATCAATGGTCAGTGAATTATCTGGTGATCAATGGAATGAAGGCGATGTTTCATGCAGCGTCGTTCGCCGTGTTGCACTTCCTGATGCTTTCTATGCAATGGATGGATTGCTCGAAACAATGCTCACAGTCCTTGATGAGTTCGGCGCATTCCCTGCGGTAATAAGTGCTGAATTAGAGCGTTATCTGCCATTTTTAGCCACAACAAAGATTCTTATGGCCGCTGTGAAAGCAGGGGTTGGTCGCGAAGTGGCGCATGAAGTTATTAAAGAACATGCTGTTAAAGCAGCTCTTGGAATGCGCGAAGGAAAGAAGAACACACTTCTAGATGATTTAGCAGCAGATGCTCGTTTGCCACTAGATCGCGCAGCACTTGATGCATTAATCAGTGATCCTATTGAATTTACTGGCGAAGCTCGCCAACAAGTAGCTCGAGTTGTTAGTCGCATCGATGCGATTACTTCCGCGCACCCTGCCGCAGCGCAGTACA
>CAIZPZ010000169.1:0-8322 GCA_903934975.1 uncultured Actinomycetes bacterium
GGCGCTCATTCTTACGGGAGCTTTCGATCGACTACATGCCAGCGATGAAATACATAGGCGCGATCTTTTATTACATATCAAAGATCTTGTTCGCTCTCCAGCACTTGCAGTCTCTGGTGCGCAAATGAATTTAGGCTTTGAGCCTCCACCGCTTATTTCAAGTGGGTTACCTGCCATGAGTGCAGCAGAAGGCGTACGCCATGAAGTAGAACGCTTAGGAATGGATATCACTCACCACCTTCTTGAGTTTTATGCACCCTTTCTCAATGCAATTGGTGCAGTACGTTCTTCTCAACTTCTAGAAGCGCATTCACAGAGCGAAGTATTTGTTGCAGGGGTAAAAGTTGCGATGCAGACACCGCCAGTGCGTTCGGGTAAGCGCGTTATCTTTCTGACTCTCGATGATGGTTATGGATGTAGCGATTCAACTTTCTTCACTGATGTGCAAATGGATTATGCCGACATCCTCTACAACTCATCTTTGCTTTTAGTACGCGGGCATACTCGCCGTACAGGGGCCCGCGGTATTTCAATTCGGGCAACAGGGGCCTGGGATCTTCGCAGCGCCTACGAAAAGTGGAGCGCTAAGCAAAGTAGCCTCGTCGTATGAGCGAGGAAGAGGCAATGCAATCAACGATTTTGCATGTTGATATGGATGCTTTCTACGCCTCTGTTTCAGAGCGTGACAATCCAACACTGAAAGGTAAAGCAGTAGTTGTGGGTGCCGGGGCACGAGGTGTTGTTCTTTCTGCAAATTATGAAGCACGCAAATTTGGAATTCATGCTGCGATGCCAGTGGGACGTGCGCAGCGATTAGCGCCACACGCCATCTTTATTCCTCCAGATCACGCGCGCTATAGCGAAGTATCTGAGGGCATCATGGAGATATTCCAATCATTTACTCCACTTGTTGAACCAATCTCTCTCGATGAAGCATTTCTCGATGTAACAGGTGCAAAACGCTTACTTGGCACAGGACGCGAGATAGCGCAGGCAATTCGTGCCAAAGTTGAAAAACAAGAAGGCATTACATGCTCTGTTGGAATAGCACCTTCTAAATTTATTGCAAAGCTTGCCTCAGGACATTGCAAACCTAATGGAATTCTAGAAATACCAGCAGATCGCATACTTACATTTCTGCACCCATTGCCTGTCAAAGCAATATGGGGAGTCGGTCCAAAGACTGCCGAAGTATTAGAGCGTTTAGGACTTCGAACTGTTGAAGATATTGCAAAGCTGCCGCGCACAACATTGATTCGAGCACTTGGTGAAGCAAGCGGTGCATCCCTTTATGAACTTGCATGGGGCCGCGATTATCGCGATGTTGTTATAGATGAGCCAGAGAAAAGTATTAGCGCAGCTGAAACTTTTGCAATTGATTTAGATAACCCTGAAGAGATTCTCAAGGAATACCTACGTCTTTGTGAAAAAGCAACATCCAGGCTTCGCGCACGCAATCTCTTTGCTAAAACTATTTCAATCAAAGTGCGCTTTGCGGATTTCACAACAATCAATCGTTCTAAGACTCTAGCCCTACCTATTGATTCCACTCACGAGGTCTATGACGTTGTGAAAGGTTTATATAGGGCCCTTCGAATCGAGCGAGCACGCCTTCGACTTGTTGGAGTGGGCCTTGAAAATTTGAGTGAAGGAGCCCCACACCAGATGCTTCTTGGTCAACGTGAGAATGGATGGCGCGAAGCGGAGAGCGCTATAGATAAGGCACAGGCACGTTTTGGGCGAGATAGCGTGCGCCCGGCTCGCCTCGTAGAGCCTGAGAGCGAGGAAGACGATTCCTAGTAGCGATGAAAGAAAAGATGTTCTATTGTGTGGACATGGCACTTTCTGAGCACGAAAAACGCTTACTCGACCAGATGGAAGCGGCCCTCCTCACTGAGGATCCAAAGCTTGCAACAACGCTCTCTGGAACAAAAATGCCGATTTCCCGCAATCGCAATCTTTTAGCCATTGGATTACTCGCACTCGGCCTTGCCACGATCTTTGGCGGCCTTATTGCCAAGGTAACCCTGGTTGGCGTTTTCGGTTTTCTCGTAGCCCTATCTGGGCTCATCCTTCTCATCTCATCCGTTGGAGCCGTTGTGAAGAGTGCTCAATCTCCACGCTCATCTCGCAAGGGATTTGGGCTCAGCGAACGCCTAGAAAAGCGCTGGGATGAACGAAATACTGATCAATAGGATTTTTTGTCGGTCATAAGAGCTCCCTCGGGGGCTCTTTTTTTATGCCCTCACGGCCAGGCATAAGGGTGGAATCAGGTGGGGAGGAATGGGGAGAAAGGTGGCGATAGGTGGTTGAAAAAGGAGGAAAGTGGAGTAAAGTGGGGGATTATTGCGATTAGGCAATATCTAGCGATCCTTTGGGGAAGGGGGCGCACCACATGTTCCTGGGCACCCATGAACCTCGTTTGGATGAAAAAGGCCGCCTCATTCTTCCTGCGAAATTTCGCGATGATTTAGCTGCAGGTTTAGTTATTACAAAAGGACAAGAACGTTGTCTTTATGTTTTTCCATCACAAGAATTTTCAGTTATCACTGACACGCTAAAACAAGCGCCAGTTACTGCGAAATCAGCACGTGATTACCAACGTGTGATGTTTGCAGGTGCACACGATGAGATTCCTGATCGTCAAGGTCGCATAACAATTCCACAAGGCCTGCGCACATATGCAGCACTTGAAAAAGATTGCGTTGTTATCGGTGCAAATACACGCGTTGAAATTTGGGATGCAACTGCATGGAATGAATATTTAGCAGATCGCGAAAAGAGTTTTGCTGATGTTTCAGAGGAGGTTTTCCCGGGCCTCTTCTAATAAAAGTTTGGTCCAACTCTCTGTTGTGGCCACCGCCGACCCTTCGAAAGTATCGGCGCCCCTTCCCCGGCGCCGATACAAAAATAGATCCGTCGGCCGGCGGTGACCAGAGCAGAGAGAAAAGTTTGAAAACAGAACACGAGTGCAGGAATGGGGGAGAAGATGACAAGTAGTACAGCGCACTATTCAGTAATGCGCGATCGTTGCGTTGAACTTCTTGCCCCTGCAATTCTTGCAAGTGAGAATCCAGTAGTAGTTGATGCAACCCTCGGACTGGGTGGTCACACAGAAGCGCTACTACAAGCATTTCCAAATTTGACTGTTATCGGTATCGATCGTGATCAAAGTGCGATAGATCGTGCAACCGAGCGATTAGCACCATATGCAGATCGTCTCAAGACAGCTCACTTTACTTTTGATCGCATCGGAGATGTCGTTCAATCATTTGGTTACCACCAAATATCTGGAGCGCTCTTTGACCTTGGTGTTTCTTCCATGCAATTAGATGAGAGCAATCGTGGTTTTTCCTATTCTCAAGAAGCGCCACTCGATATGCGCATGGATGCTTCTCAAGGATTGACTGCCGCCCAAATCGTAAATACATATGAACCTGGGCAATTGGTTCGAATTTTGCGCACATATGGAGAGGAAAAGTTCGCCACGCGAATTGTTGAATCAATCGTGAAAGCGCGCAACAAAGCCCCACTCAATTCCACAACGGAGCTAGCAGCTCTTGTAAAAGAGGCTATACCTGCTGCTACTAGGCGAACAGGTGGCAATCCTGCCAAAAGAACTTTTCAAGCACTTCGTATTGAAACAAATGATGAATTAGGTGCAGTCACGCGCGCACTTCCAGTTGCACTGCAACTACTCACTGTTGGCGCACGCCTTGTTGTTATGTCATTTCAGTCGCTAGAAGATCGAATTGTAAAAGAACTCTTTGTCGCATCTACAACTTCTGGAACTCCACGCAATCTTCCATTTGAACTTCCCGAATTCGCTGCGAAATTTGCCCTTGTTGTCAAAGGTAGCGAAACACCAACTGAGGAAGAGCTCATCGAAAATAGCAGATCAGCTTCGGTACGTCTTCGAGCCATAGAAAAGGTAGCGGCATAATGGCAATGACAGCTTTTGCACCGGCAATCACACGTTCGCGAGAACTCATTGCTGAGAAGACAAATCAAGTTGCACTCAAGATTGTCACCAATGACTCCGAGAGCAAGCAAGCAGATAGAAAATTCTTTGCTTTATTTATCTCAATATCTAGCGTTGTAGGAGTCGCAGTTCTTTTGCTAATCAACACGCTACTTGCTCAAGATGCATTTGAACTTTCCCGCCTCAAGGCTGAGAGCAGATTAGTCAGTGACCAGCGCGAAGCACTTGCTCGTGCGATTGAAAACTCTTCTTCCCCAAGTGCTCTGGCACGTTCTGCAACAGCATTGGGAATGCGTCCTTCCGATTCTCCGATTTTCCTCAATCTTGATGCAAGCACCCAGAAGGCTGGTATCAAACTCAATGGGTAACTTTTCTTTAGCTCACGGAAGAATCAGAGTGCTGATCATTGGCGCTCTGATTTTCCTCATGGCTTTTGGGTTGCGCTTAGTACAGATTCAGGCGGTACAGGCATCGAGTTATCAAAATCGTGCGAATAATGAAATGTCGCTGACTCGCACTTTGCCAGCACCGCGAGGAGAAATTACAGATATTCATGGAGCTCCTTTTGCTCGAAGCGTTGCAGCAATTAGCATTGTTGTGGATCAAACCCTTATTTCAGATCCAGCAAAAGTTGCAGCATTTGTCGCCCCAATACTTGGCCTTACTACTGCCGAAGTTGCACAAAGCATTACAGGTACTAAACGCTGGAGTATGGTTTATAAAAATGCCAAGCCAGCTACGTGGAAAAAACTTAGCGAGGCAATAGCTACCTACAACGCATCGTTGAGTAAAGAAGAGATTGGTGAGCGAATCGTTGGGTTCGTTCCTGAACGTGGATATATTCGCGAATACCCTTCAGGAAAACTTCTCGCTTCCCTTATCGGTTTTGTAAACAATGATGGATTCGGCGCAACGGGCCTTGAATCAAGTAAGAATTCAATAATCGCAGGAATCGACGGTAGGTATTCCTATGACAATGGCTTCAAAGCCGAGATTCCTGGCTCGCAATCAGAGATCATTCCTGCAAAAACAGGAACGACTATTCGATTAACAATTGATCGTGATATTCAATGGGTTGCCTCTAAGGCAATCAGTGATGCGGTGAAAAAATCTGGCGCGTTGAGTGGAACTGTAATCGTGATGGATCCGAAGACGGGTGAAATTTTGGCCCATGCAACTGCTCCAACTTTTGATCCAAATAATCGAAAAGGTGTGTCACTCTCATTGATGCGTAATCCTTCGGTACAAGATGTGTACGAGCCTGGTTCAACTGGAAAAGTTATGACCTTGGCTGCTGCAATCGAAGAGAAACTTGTTTCGCCAAATACGGTCCTCACTGTTCCTTATTCCCTCAAGAGATCTGACAAAGTTTTCCATGACCATGAAAAACATCCAGTAAAGAAATTGACTGTTTCAGGAATTCTTGCTGAATCAAGTAATACAGGTTCCATCAAAATTGGAGAGATGTTAGAGAATCAAAAACTATATGACTACCTCACAAAATTTGGAGTAGGCGTCAACACTGGATCAGGGCTACCGGGGGAATCGCGAGGAATATTGGCGCCGGTTTCACAATGGTCTGGCACATCTGCGCCAACTATTGCCTTCGGTCAGGGTTATTCACTTACAGCAATGCAGGCAACAAGTATTTTTGCAACTATTGCAAATGACGGCATTCGAGTATCACCTACAGTTATATCTGGAACAAGTGATTCGAGCGGACATTTCACACCTGCTAACGCTCGCGCTAGTGAAAGAGTTATCAGTTCACAAACTGCGCAATCCATGCGTCTGATGATGGAAAGTGTTGTCTCTGGAAATGGAACTGCTCCAACTGCTGCCATACCTGGTTATCGTGTTGCAGGTAAGACCGGTACAGCAGAGCGATATAACACTGCTTGCAGTTGCTACAGCGGTTATACAGCCTCATTTATTGGATTCGCACCTGCAGATAAACCACGATTTGTTATCAGCGTAACGATTCAAGATCCCAAGGGTCTCCACTGGGGTGGCGCACTTGGTGGGCCAGTATTCAAAGATGTTATGTCATTTGCACTCAAGAGTGAGCATGTTTCACCGACTGGAACAAAAGTAGTTCCGCTTCCACTCAATGAAAAAGAACTTAATGCACGCATCAAGAAAGATGCGGTAAAACAATAATGCTAAGACCAATGTCGAGCCCAAGTAAGACACTCGAATCAATTGCTCAAATAATTTCGGCCCAGTCAGCCACTGACACTTTTGAACTCAAGAATTTTCTGATAACTGGTATTTCCCAATCCAGTAAGGACGTCGAAGAGGGAGATATCTTCATCGCTCTACCGGGTGAAAAAACTCATGGTGCCAGTTTCGTCGCAGATGCAATTAGGAATGGCGCTAGAGCTGTTCTTACAGATAATGCAGGGGCAAAAACGATCACAGGAATTCCAGTTCTCATCACAAATAATCCTCGTAGAAGCGCAGGCATACTCAGCGCATGGTTTTACAGTGAACCCATGCGTGATCTATATAGCGTTGGAATTACGGGCACAAATGGTAAAACGACTGTAACAACTATTTTGCATCAAATAATGTCCCTTGCTGGGCGCGAAAGTGGATTGATAGGAACGATTGAAACACGGATAGGCAGTGAGGTTCTTACCAGTAAAAGAACTACTCCAGAAAGTAGTGAATTGCAGTCTCTCGCTGCAACGATGCGTGAGCGACACATGCGAAACCTCGTTATGGAAGTTTCGAGTCACGCAATTGCATTAGATCGGGTCAGAGGAAGCCACTTTGCAGTTGTGGGATTTACAAATCTTTCACAAGATCATCTTGATTTTCATAAAACTATGGATAAATACTTTGAAGCAAAGGCTGCGTTATTCACTTTTGAATATGCCGATCTTGCCGTCATCAATATTGATGATTCATATGGGCGAAAATTGCAAGAAAAAACGGAGCTTCCAGTAATTACGCTTTCAAGAATGAGTACACAAGCGAACTGGCATTACGAAGATATTAGTAGCGAGTACTACGGAGCACAGGTTGCGATTCGTGGCTCAGGTGGAATCCTCATTGAGGGCAAAGTAAATCTTCATGGTGGATATAACTATGACAATCTCTTGATGGCCGTAGCGATCGCAGTTGAAAGTGGAATTGACCCTATTGATATTGCATCATTACTACCAAAACTTCGTGGTGCATCGGGTCGACTAGAGGCAGTAGCACTTGGGCAAAAGTTTGCAGCCTTTGTTGATTATGCCCATTCACCAGATGCAGTTGCCCGTGTGCTTGAAACGGCCCGTGAATTGAGCAAAGGAAGGGTCATTGGAGTTTTGGGATGTGGTGGCGATAGAGATCGAAGTAAGAGATCGGCCATGGGACGCGCACTCGATCGTGGTAGTGATGTAGCAATTTTCACAAGCGATAATCCACGCTCTGAAAGTGCGGATGAAATACTCAAAGAGATGACAGATGGAATTGAATCTGCGAGTGTCATAAGTGATCGCGCGCAAGCGATAAGAAGCGCAGTCAATGAAGCTGGCGATGGTGATGTTGTCATAATTTTGGGCAAGGGGCACGAAACCGGTCAAGATATTGCGGGAGTGATGCACTCTTTTGATGATCGAATTGAGTTAGCGAAAGCGATTGAAGAGAAGAAATGATTGCTCTGAGCGCATCTGAAATCGCAGATATTGTAAAAGGAAAATTACACGGTGAAGCAACCGCAATTGTAAACATGCCTGCAGTATTTGATTCGCGTGAGGCTAAGAAGGGTTCTCTTTTTCTAGCCCTTGTTGGGGAACAGCAAGATGGTCATGATTATGTCGAAGCGGCTATGAGCAATGGTGCAGTCCTTACCTTTTCTACGCGAAGCGTTAAGGGTAATCACGTAATAGTAAGTGATGTCATAGAAGCCGTATCACTTCTGGCTCACTATGTACGATCCCAATTACAGGAAATGAAAGTCATAGGCATTACTGGTTCGCAGGGAAAGACAAGTACAAAAGATCTATTGCGTTCTATTTGTTCAACATCAGGTAAGACTGTGGCGCCAATGGCTTCTTACAACAATGAATTAGGAGTGCCTTTGACTCTCCTTCAGTGCGATGAAAAAACTCAATTTTGTATTATTGAAATGGGAGCGCGTCATCAAGGAGATATTGCAAAACTTTGTTCAGTGGTCAAGCCTGATATTGGTGTAGTTCTACGTGTGGGAAATGCTCACATAGGTGAATTTGGCTCACAAGAAGCAATTGCGCAGACCAAATCTGAGCTCATTCAATCTCTATCATCGAGTGGGATAGCAATTCTGGGAAGTTACGACAAATTTACGATTGCTATGAAGAGTTTGCATA
>CAIZPZ010000170.1:0-5035 GCA_903934975.1 uncultured Actinomycetes bacterium
CTATGGTGCTTCTGCATCTGCTTCAGTTCTCTTCAAGGAGTTTGGCTTTACTCCTCAGGCAATCGTTGAAGCGGTCATTGCTGGGACTAAGTAATGAATTCTTTTGCATCAACAGTTTCACCTAGCGATCGCCAAAGCGCTCTGTATCTGCGTATTTCTGATGCGCATCAGCGCTTAGCGAAAAAGGATCCAACTATCTGGGGCCCCGATGCAGTCGCTGAGGCAACTATTCGTCTGAATTGGGTGGACCTGCCAGAAAAATCACGAGATCTCTTGCCGACTGTAGATGCGCTTGCCGCAAAGCATCGTGATAAAAAATATGTAGTTCTAGCAGGTATGGGTGGTTCATCACTAGGACCAGAAGTGATTGCACAGACCTATCAGAAGCAATTGTTTATTCTTGATTCAACCGACCCTCATTATTTACAGAATGCGCTCTCGGCAAAATTGGAAGAGACCCTTGTCATCGTTAGCTCTAAATCGGGTTCAACAATTGAAACGGCTTCGGCTCGAGCATTCTTTGCCCATGAATTTGAGAGAGCTGGATTAGCACTTTCGAATCACATGATTATCGTTACCGATCCCGGCTCCCCTTTAGATAAAGAATCTCGCGCACAAGGTCTCAGCGTTATCAATGCTGACCCACATGTAGGCGGTCGATTTAGCGTTCTTAGCGCTTTCGGTTTAGTCCCATCGGCACTTATCGGCGTTGATATTTCAATCCTTCTCGACAGTGCTAGTGATGCTAAATCATCTTTCCTCAACTCCCCACAAGCAATGCTTGATTGCGCTTATGTACTAGCAACTGCCGGTCAATATCTCACCTTCACTGATGAGAATTGCGGAATGCCGGGATTGAGCGATTGGATCGAACAATTAGTTGCTGAATCAACAGGAAAAAACCAAGTAGGACGACTTCCAGTCGTTGTTGAAGATTCACACGAAGGAAGCGAAGGAAATCCACTTCGTATTTCATTTACTGGCAATGCAGATTGTGTTGTATCGGGTGATCTTGGTGCGCAGTTCATTACATGGGAATGGCTTACTGCTCTTGTCGGCGCAGCCCTTGAAATTGATCCATTCAATCAACCCAATGTGACAGAGGCGAAGGAGCAAACATCTGTATTGCTGACTGAATGGTCAGGTAATTTGCCAACATTCGAAGCAGAAACTACCGATAGATCAATTGCAATATTTGGTCAGGGCAATTCTGTACTCGCTTCACTTCAAGAATTTATCTCTAGCATTCCAGAAGATGGCTACATCGCCATCATGGCTTACTTAGATCGCACCAATGATGTCGCTGTTGCAGAACTACGAAAGATTCTTGCCCATAAGTCAGGCCGTCCTGTCACCTTTGGATGGGGGCCACGTTTTCTTCATTCAACTGGTCAATTCCATAAGGGCGGGCAACGCAATGGTGCTTTCCTGCAAATAACAGGTACATGCGATATCGATTTCGAAATACCAGGGAAGAATTTTGGATTTGAAACACTCTTGATGGCTCAAGCCCTCGGTGATGGACGCGCTCTTGAATCTCGTTCTTATCCATTGCTGCGCCTTCACCTGAACTCGCGCAGAAATGGAATTGGCGAGCTACTAGAAGCAGCTCGCCAACTTTAGTTCTTAGAAACTTTTATTCATCATCTCCGCGTAATTTACGAAGTGCATCTTCAAGAATGCGAGCACCTTCTGCATCTGTGCGACGCTCTTTTACATATGCAAGGTGTGTCTTATAAGGCTCGTTCTTGATTGGGCTAGGCGGATTATTCTTATCACGACCTGCAGGAAAACCACACTTTGGGCAATCCCATTCAGCAGGAATGACGACTGTCTCTTCTTCAGCAAAAGATGGTCGAACTTCGTGTCCATTTGAGCACCAGTATGAGACGTGGGAACGAGCAATCGAATCACCGCGCTCGGCTTCACCCATCGGACCTGCGCCGACACGACTTCCGCGAATTGCACTTGCCATGTATTACTCCTTCAAAGAATTAGAAAACGGTTTACTTCAATACCAAACTGAGTGCAACAACGAGTGCGAACCAAAGACCACCGACAACAATCGTGATGCGATCTAGGTTGCGTTCTACAACGGAAGAGCCACCATAGTTTGAAGAGATACCACCACCGAAAAGATCGGAGAGTCCGCTTCCCTTGCCCTTATGGAGAAGTACAAGCAGGATCATTACAACGCTCGTAACAACGAGCAGAATTGAGAGAGCTAATTTCACGTCGGACTCCTGTAGGTAACTAGATGGGTAAGGATACTAGGGATTAGCCAGCAAGATGGAATTTAGCGATTTTCGCCAATTCTTCAGGATCTAGGCTCGCCCCGCCTATAAGTGCGCCATCGACATCGCCCTGCTTCATGATTTCGACGATATTTGAAGATTTCACTGAACCTCCATAGAGAATTCTCATCGCAGCTGCAATTTCGGCAGAGCCAATAGTTTCAATCTCTTCACGAATAGCAGCGCATACTTCTTGTGCATCCTCCGGTGTTGCAGTCTTACCCGTACCGATTGCCCATACTGGTTCGTATGCAATAACGATTTTCTTCAATTCTGGTTTTGTGAGACCTTCAAGTCCTGCGCGGATTTGGCGAATTACATGGGAAACATGTGTTCCTGATTCACGAACTGGCAATTCTTCTCCGACACAGAAAATCGGAGTGAGTTCATTCGCAAGGGCTGCTTTGATCTTGCGATTGATAAGGGCGTCACTCTCTTGATGAATTGCGCGTCGCTCTGAGTGACCGAGTACAACAAATGTGCAACCAAGCTTTGCAAGCATTGAACCAGAAATATCTCCAGTGAAAGCACCTGATGCATCAGGTGACATATCTTGAGCGCCGTATAGAAGTCGAAGACGATCTCCATCGACAAGAGTTTGAATTGAGCGAATATCGGTAAAGGGAGGAATGATCGCAACATCAACTGCGTCATAATCTTTATCATCGAGGCTATAAACAAGTTTTTGCGCAACCGCAATTGCTTCAAGATGATTGAGGTTCATCTTCCAATTACCTGCCATGAGTGGCTTACGCATGTATCGCTCCTTTATAGATTATTGGATTACAGCAGATCTAATGCAACTAAACCAGGAAGTTCTTTACCCTCAAGATACTCAAGGGATGCTCCTCCACCTGTCGAAATATATCCGAAATCAGAATCTGCGAAACCAAGTGCCCGAACAGCAGCAGCCGAGTCTCCCCCACCAACAACTGAGATTCCTGAAACCTTTGTAAGTGCTTCTGCAACCACTTTTGTTCCTTCGGCAAAGGCAGCAAATTCAAATACACCCATAGGGCCATTCCAAAATACCGTCTTGCACTTCTCGATTGCTTTCGCGAAATCCTTTGCTGACTCAGGACCAATATCTAGTCCCATTTGATCAGCAGGAATTGCATCAGCACTTACAAGTGTTGCTGGTGCATCAGCAGAAAATGTTGGCGCAACAACAATGTCAGTAGGTAAGTGAAGCTCCACTCCATTTTTTGCAGCCTGTGCGATGAGATCTTTTACAGTAGGAATCAAATCTCTTTCTACAAGGGATGAACCAATCTCTTTGCCTTGTGCTGCAAGGAATGTAAAGACCATTCCCCCGCCAATTGCCATGACATTGACCTTGTCCAAAAGATTTGAAATAACTGCAATCTTGTCTGAAACTTTTGCTCCACCAAGTACGACACCATATGGTTTGTCAGGACTCTGTGTCAGTTTCTTGAGGACTTCTACTTCAGCAGATACAAGGAATCCTGCGGCATGGGGAAGTAACTTCGGAAGGTCATACACAGAAGCATGCTTGCGATGAACAGCGCCAAAGCCATCACCTACATAGAAATCTGCAAGTTTTGCTAATTCACTTGCTAGTAGAGCGCGTTCGCTCTCCTCTTTACTTGTTTCAGCAGCGCTAAAGCGAATATTTTCTAGCAGCAAGATTTCTCCTGCTTTTAGATTGTGTGCACTCTTTGTGACTTCACTGCCAATTACTTCTCCACGAAAAATGATTTCTTTACTTAGGAGTTCGCCTAAGCGTTTCGCAACTGGAGCTAGAGATAACTCTGGCTTTGCCTCGCCTTTAGGTCTTCCTAAGTGTGCAGCGATAACTATCGAAGCACCTTTTTCAAGAAGCGCCTTTATCGTTGGAAGCGAAGCTTTGATACGTCCATCATCTTTGATGACACCATCTTTCAATGGGACATTGAGATCACAGCGAAGAAAGACTCGCTTTCCAACGAGTTCAAGTGAGACGAAATCTTGCATTAAAGAGTTTTGCCTACATAGGTAATGAGATCAACGAGGCGATTTGAATAACCCCATTCGTTGTCATACCAACCAACAACCTTTACTTGGTTGCCAATTACCTTTGTTAGACCAGAATCAAATACACAAGAAGAAGGATCTGTGACGATATCTGATGACACGATTGGATCTTCTGTGTATGTAAGGAATCCCTTGAGCTCACCAAGTGAAGCAGCCTTCATTGCAGCATTGATCTCTGCAGCAGTTGCTTCCTTTGCAAGTTCAACTGTTAGGTCAGTTGCAGACCCTGTAGGAACTGGAACGCGCATTGCATATCCATCGAGCTTGCCCTTGAGTTCTGGAAGAACGAGTGAGATTGCCTTTGCAGCACCTGTTGATGTTGGGATCATATTTGTCGCTGCGGCACGTGCGCGGCGAAGATCTTTATGTGGGAAATCCAAAATTACTTGGTCATTTGTATACGCGTGAATAGTTGTCATAAGGCCTTTGACGATTCCCCAATTATCATTGAGAACCTTTGCCATTGGTGCAAGACAGTTTGTCGTACATGACGCATTCGAAATTACATGATGCTTCGAAGCATCGTAATTCTTATGATTTACGCCCATAACGATGGTGATATCTTCATCCGTTGCTGGAGCAGAAATAATTACCTTCTTTGCACCTGCCGTGATGTGCTTCTTTGCATCCGCTGCCTTTGTGAAGTGACCAGTTGATTCGATAACTACAGCTGCTCCTACTGATGCCCATGGCAAGTTTGCTGGGTC
>CAIZPZ010000171.1:0-2655 GCA_903934975.1 uncultured Actinomycetes bacterium
AAAAAGAGTTGTCGAAAAAGTCTTGCCCATCAATGAGGTGCTTCTAGTCATTGATGCTACGACTGGTCATAATGGAATTTCCCAAGCGCGCATCTTTACTGAAAGCATCGGCGTGACTGGAATTATTCTCACCAAGCTCGATGGAAGTGCTCGCGGTGGGGTGGCTTTAGCTATAGAGGCACAATTGGGTATTCCCATCAAATGGGTCGGAACTGGGGAATCTGAGGGCGACTTTGCCCCCTTTGATCGCGAAAGTTACCTTCGCGGTTTAACACAGATGTAACACAACACGCCATTTTCTGTAACTCGAGGGGTGCATCTTTGGGCCATCTCAAAGGCGAGACTCTGGCGCATATGTAGCGCACCTTTATGTTAGGAAAATAAATGGAAGAGATTGTTCTCAATTCCGGCGACACGGCCTGGATGTTGGCAAGCACCGCTCTCGTTCTTCTCATGACACCTGGTTTGGCTTTCTTCTATGGTGGAATGGTTCGAACAAAGAGTGCTCTCAATATGATGATGATGTCGATGATTACTATCGGCATCGTAAGTATTCTCTGGGTTATCTACGGATTCGAAATAGCATTTGGTCACTCAGCAGATTCACCTTGGTATGGAGGATTTTCATTCTCTGGTCTTGGTGGACAGGTAAACGAATTCACAAATAATGGTGGAATTTATCCAATCCCATTATTAGTCTTTGCTGCATTCCAATTGATGTTTGCAATTATTACACCAGCACTTATTTCGGGTGCTATTGCAGATCGTACAAAGTTCACTGCATGGGCAGTCTTTGTTGCAATCTGGTCAACTATCGTCTACTTCCCAGTTGCACACTGGGTATTCGCATTTGGTAATAAAGTTGGCGACACTGTTACAGGAACTGGTTTTCTTGCAGGCAAAGGTCTCGAAGACTTTGCAGGTGGAACAGCTGTACATATCAATGCAGGAGCTGCCGGCTTAGCTCTTGCAATTGTTCTTGGAAAGCGAGTTGGATGGCGCAAAGAATCAATGCGTCCTCACTCACTTCCACTTGTACTCCTAGGCGCAGCACTTTTGTGGTTTGGCTGGTTTGGTTTCAATGCAGGTTCTTCACTTGCTGCAAATGGAATTGCAGGACTTGCATTTATCAATACTCAAGTTGCAACAGCTGGCGCACTTATCGGATGGATCCTTGTTGAAAAAATTCGCAACGGTCACCCAACATCACTAGGCGCAGCATCTGGAGCTATTTCAGGACTTGTTGCAATTACTCCAGCATGTGCATTTGTTGCTCCATGGGCAGCAGTTGTCATTGGATTCATCGCAGGAATTCTCTGCTCGCTAGCAGTGAGCCTGAAATACAAGTTTGGATTCGATGATTCACTCGATGTTGTAGGCGTTCACTTAGTCGGCGGAATCTGGGGTTCACTATCTGTTGGATTATTCGGAAGCCAATTTGTGAACAGCGTTGGCATTGACGGACTTCTCTATGGCGGCGGCAGCGCACTTCTCGTAAAGCAAGCACTCGGCGTTGGCTTAGTTGCTGCTTATTCATTCATCGTCACACTGATTCTCGGATTCATTATCGAGAAGACCATTGGTTTCCGCGTCGCACGTGATGTTGAAATTGAAGGTATCGATCTGGGCGAACATGCCGAGACTGCATATGAAATGTCTAGCTCATCACGCGGAGGTGCTTTCTAATGAAACTCATTACTGCAATTCTCAAACCATTCAAACTCGATGATGTAAAAAATGCTCTACAGGCACATGGTGTCAATGGCATGACAGTTTCAGAGGCAAGTGGGTTCGGGCGACAAAGAGGGCATACAGAGGTTTACCGTGGCGCCGAATACACGGTTGACCTTGTACCCAAGGTACGACTGGAGGTGTTAGTCGATGACAGTGATGCATCTTCTGTAGTAGATGTCATTGTCAAGGCTGCATCAACAGGATCAATTGGAGATGGCAAAGTATGGACAACTCCAGTTGATCAAATTGTCCGCGTTCGTACTGGAGAACGCGGAGTGGATGCAATTTAGGGTTCACCCCTAAAGTGCCACCATGGGAACACGTGAGCGTAGGTACCGATCGAACGAGAGCGATCGGTACCTCGCTTCACTTTTTGCAGAAGCACTCGCATCCCTTCCTCCAAAAGCTGGGCAATCAGGCATAGCACTTGCAGCAGTAGGTGGTTATGGCAGAGCGGAACTCTCTCCAGGTTCTGATTTAGATATTTTGATTTTGCATAATGATTCTTTGAGTCAAGACGAACTCAGTGAGTTTGCGAACAAGTTGCTTTATCCCATGTGGGATACAAAAAGCGTTGATCACTCTGTGCGCACTAGAGCGCAAACACGAGATGCTGCTCATGATGATTTGAAAGTTGCATTAGGTCTTTTAGATATTCGCCTTGTATGCGGAGATGCCGATCTTGTTGCCGCAGTGCAACATGACTCAATAGATTCGTGGAGAAAAGAGTCACGTAAGCGACTTCCAGAATTGCGCCTCTCTCTTGAAGAGCGCCATGCGCGAGCAGGGGAGTTGGCCTATTTGCTAGAGCCAGATTTGAAAGAGGCTCGTGGAGGATTACGTGATATCAATGCGCTTCGTGCAATAAAAATGAGCGGAGCCGTTGATATTGCATTAGAGCGCATCAGTTGGGCCGAATCC
>CAIZPZ010000172.1:0-1699 GCA_903934975.1 uncultured Actinomycetes bacterium
AAAGGTCTTAGAAGATGATTTGATATTCCCCATTCTCCACTTACCTCTACTATTTCTCTATTTACTCCGAATTGGGGATATGCGGCTAGAAGGGCACCTGTATGTCCTGGAATATTAATTTCTGGGACGACATCAATCTTGAGTGATTTACCATGATCGATAATTTCTTTTATATCAGCGTGGCTTAGAAAACCTTCATGGACTTGGTATTTAAATTCTTGAGGCTGCAAAGAGTGACTGGTCTGACTCTTGAGGCGGCGCGATCCCACTTCATGTAGAAGAGGAAATTTTTTACTCTCGAATCTCCAACCCTGATCATCTGTCAGATGTAGGTGTAGTACGTTGTAATCAAAAAGCGCCAGAGCGCTCATCGTCTTTTTTATGAAATCTTTATCAAAATAATGTCGGGAGATATCCAGCATCGCTCCGCGCCAAGGCATCATTAGATAAGTATCCAATACCCCTGTAGAATAGGCACTTTCATAAGATGTCGAATAGCCTGTTCTAGTGTGCCTCACCGCTCACGAGGTAAGGTCCCAAGGAGCCCCAATGACAAAAGTAAAAGCGTATGCAGCGCCTTCAGAGGGTGCTCCATTAGTTGCAACAATGGTTGATCGACGTGACGTTGGTCCAGACGATGTGCAATTCGATGTTCTTTTTTGCGGTATCTGTCACTCCGATATTCACACAGTGCGCGGCGAATGGGGCAAGCAAACTTATCCATTATCACCCGGCCATGAACTTGCTGGAAAAGTAACAGCGGTAGGAAAAAATGTAACAAAGTTTAAAACTGGCGATCATGTTGGTGTTGGTTGCCTAGTTAATTCATGTCTGAACTGTGAACCATGCAAAACTGGTCACGAACAGTTCTGCCAAAATGGCGCAATCTTTACATATGGATCAACTGATCGCGATGGAACTGTCACACAAGGTGGTTACACACAATCTGCTGTAATCAATCATAATTTTGTAGTTTCAATTCCGAAAAATCTTCCACTCGATGCGGCTGCACCTTTGTTATGTGCAGGTTCTACTTTGTGGGCGCCTCTCAAGCGTTGGAATGCTGGCCCAGGTAAGAAAGTTGCGATCATTGGATTTGGTGGATTAGGCCACGTCGGCTTGAAGTTAGCAAAAGCAATGGGTGCCGAAGTTACTGTTTTATCTCACTCTGATAAGAAAAAAGAGGATTCTCTAAAAATGGGTGCATTTGCATTTCATAAGATGGATAAAGCAGCATTTGCTTCACTAAAAGAAAATTTTGATCTTATTCTAAACACAGTTAGTGTGACTGTAGATACAGCTGGTTATTATGAATTGCTCAAATTTGATGGAGCATTTGTTGTAATTGGCGCCGATCCAACTCCTACAGTTTCATTATCGACAAGTGTTGGAGTTTCTAAGCAGCGCGTATTCACGCTCTCACTCATTTCTGGAGTACAAGAAACTCAGGACATGCTCAATTTCTGCGGTGAACACAATGTTTTGCCAGAAATTGAAGTTATTTCAGCGAGCTATATCAACGAAGCATTCGACAGAGTTGTAGCCAGTGATGTGCGCTATCGCTTTGTTATTGATAATTCAACGATGTAATTTGCTCAATGCCGCATTCGTCTCGACAGAGAAACGAGGTCTAACGTGCCCACCTATAAAGTGGTAATCGTTGGCGCAGGACCTGCTGGTTACTTTGCTGCACAAGCGC
>CAIZPZ010000173.1:0-4845 GCA_903934975.1 uncultured Actinomycetes bacterium
CGATTTGAATAAATTCTTGATGTGGATGCTTGCGTCCACCTTGTGGCGGCACAGATGCAACTGTTCCTTCGAGAATCTTGAGAAGAGCTTGCTGCACACCTTCACCAGATACGTCACGAGTAATTGATGGGTTCTCAGATTTACGAGCAACCTTGTCAATTTCATCGATATAAATAATTCCAGTTTCAGCTTTCTTCACGTCAAAATCTGCAGCTTGTAATAACTTGAGCAAAATATTTTCAACATCTTCGCCCACGTATCCAGCTTCAGTAAGCGCAGTTGCATCGGCAATTGCAAATGGCACATTGAGCATGCGCGCAAGAGTTTGTGCCATCAGAGTCTTACCGCAACCAGTTGGGCCAAGTAGCAAGATATTGCTCTTTGCTAATTCGATTGAATCTTCGCGCTTTGTATCCCCAGTTTGAACGCGCTTGTAATGATTGTAAACAGCAACAGAGAGTGACTTCTTAGCACGGTCTTGACCGATGACATATTGATCTAGGAATTCAAAAATCTCTTGTGGCTTTGGAAGCTCTGTTAGGCCAAGTGAACTTGCCTCTGCAAGTTCTTCAACAATAATTTCATTACAGAGTTCAATACATTCATCGCAGATATAAACGCCTGGACCGGCAATGAGTTTTTTTACCTGCTTCTGAGTTTTGCCACAAAAGGAGCACTTCAATAGATCACTTGTTTCACCAATGCGTGTCATGAGACTCCCTAAAGTTCGCAGTTGGGGGAAGCGCGAACTTCTACGGTGTAATCGTAGATTCTTTGACCTTTTTGAGCGCGGGTATTTAGGCCTTTGGGTGTTCGCCCTGAGAATAATTAGCCTTCTTTGGCATCTTCAAATCAATAACTCCCGGGACAAAGAGAACTGCGATACAGACAACTACGTGAAAGATGCTGGCACCAATGAGTAATTCTTTTTCTCCAACAAGGTTTACAGCGGGACCAACAAGTGCCATCCCTAATGGCAACAGACCAACTGAACCCATGTGATCGATACTAAATACTCGGCCTTGCAACTCTTGCGGGATTTCACGTTGAATTGCTGTAACCCAGTACGCATCCCACGGACCAACTGAGAGTCCTGCAATGAGATAACCAACCATCACGAAAGCCGGTGATATTGGAAATGCAAGTACGAGAGTCGCAACAACAAGAATTCCCCACACGCTTATCGAAACTAATCCTGGATGTTTAGCCTGGTAACGCATCGCGAGGAGTGCTGAAATTACTGCACCAATACTAAATAGCGCAGCAGATGCTGCAAAGACTGTATCTGTCCCAAATTCACGGCGAGAAATAATAGGTAATAAAACTTGTTCTGCCCCTAGAACAACCATAAGTTGAATGGAAGCCATGGCAATAACAGCTGCTACCCATGGCATCGACCACACGGTTTTCAAACCCTCTTTGAGATCAACTAAGAACTTTGGGGCATCAACATTCTTGACATATTTAGGCTCAACAATTGGAAATAGAAGATACGCACCAACTGCAAAAAAGATAGTTGTCACAGCAAAAGTAAGACGTCCACCGATAGCAATAACTGAAAGTCCACCGATACCTGGGCCAACAATTGATGCAAGCTTTACAACTATGCCTCTAGCAACATTTCCTGCAGGTAACTTCTCTGTCGGTAAAATTGTGGGCATGATTGCAGCGGCTGCAGGAGCGCCGAATGCGTCGCCTGCGCCCATGATGAATACCAGAATTGCAATGACAAATAGTGGAATGCTTGGCGCTGCAACAAATACAAGAATGAGTGCGAGAAATGCTCTAAAAACATCTGCGCCAATCATCACATATTTTCTTGGTAGGCGATCAGCCCAGACCCCACCTACTGGTGCAAGCAGTACTCCAGATAAAACTCTTGCCGCCAGAATTAGACCAAGTGATGTTGCATCCCCGCCTGTATCTAAAATAGTTACGGCGAGTGCGATTGGAAATGCAGTTGCACCAACATTTGCAAGTAATCCAGATACCCAAAGGCGCAGATAATCCTTATAGGACCAGATAGATCCCTCTTTGATTATCTTCACAAAATTTTGAAAGCCTTACTTAGCTGGCTTTGCCTTTCGTGATGCAAGTACCTGATCGATAAGTCCGTACTCAACAGCTTCTGCTGCAGTAAGGATCTTGTCGCGCTCGATATCGGCTGCAATATCTGCAGGTGAGCGAGTTGAATGCTTTGCAATCATCGCTTCGAGCAATGTGCGCATACGCATAATCTCTTTTGCCTGAATCTCGATATCAGATGCTTGTCCGCCACCTTCAGATGATGGTTGGTGAATCAAGATACGTGAGTGCTCGAGTGCGTAACGCTTTCCTTTTGCACCACCAGCAAGAATTACAGCTGCAGCAGATGCTGCTTGTCCCAAACAAATAGTGCTTACATCTGGGCGAATAAATTGCATCGTGTCATAAATTGCTGTCAGCGCTGTAAATGATCCACCAGGTGAGTTGATGTAAATCATGATGTCGCGATCTGAATCCATTGATTCAAGGGTCAAAAGCTGCGCCATTACATCGTTTGCAACAGTGTCATCGATTGGCTGACCCATGAAAATAATGCGCTCTTCGAATAACTTTGTATAAGGATCAAGGCGCTTGAAACCATATGCAGTCTTTTCTTCAATTGTTGGAAGAACGTAGCGATTAGTAATTTCGTTGATGCGGTTCATCTCTGAATTCATGCTGTGCCTCCACGACCTGAAACTTGACCTGCTGAACGAACAACGTGATCTACAAATCCATATTCCTTAGCCTCATCAGCAGTAAACCAGCGATCACGATCTGAATCTGCAGTAACAGTTTCAATGCTCTGACCTGTGTGATGTGCGATGAGTTCTGCCATCTTCTTCTTAGTAAATCCAATTTGTTCTGCTTGAATTTTGATATCTGTTGCTGTTCCACCAATACCGCTAGAAGGTTGGTGCATCATGATGCGTGCATGTGGAAGTGCGTAACGCTTTCCAGCAGCACCGGAACAGAGCAAGAACTGACCCATTGATGCTGCAAGTCCCATTCCAACAGTTGCAACATCGTTATTGACATATTGCATCGTGTCGTAGATGGCCATACCTGCAGTTACAGAGCCACCAGGTGAGTTGATGTAGAGAAAGATATCTTTATCTGGATCTTCGGCTGCAAGCAAAAGAATTTGTGCAGCGATTGCATTTGCCATTGAGTCTTCAACAACAGAGCCTAGGAAGATAATTCGTTCGCGAAGCAAACGGTTATAAACCTGGTCATCTAGACCACCTGAACCTGATTGCGGTGCGCGTGCCAAAATTTCGGCAGCTTGCGGGTTAAGAAAATCCACGTGACATCCTCCTGATTATTTTTACCTGTACTGACCCTAACAATGTAAGCGCCGAAATGCTTCCCAATAAAGCTCAAAAGCTACCTAAATGCCCCATGTTCGCTCAGGGCAGATTGTTATTGGGTTACTTCGCCAACTTCTGGTTCTGGTGCTTGCGGGCGAAGTGCCTCAAGATCTACAACATTTCCTGAAGCATCGCTGATCTTGACGCGAGCAAGAACAACAGCGAGCGCCTTAGCACGAGAGACTTCAGCAACGAGTTGTGAAATCTGGCCAGCCTTTTGCAATTCTGCTGCGAATTGCTCAGGAGCCATTCCATATCGCTGTGATGTACGGACCAAATATTCAGTCAATTCAATTTCAGTAACGTTGACATCTTCTGTCTGCAAAATTGCATCGAGTAAAAAGTCTGACTTCAATGATGAGCGAACTTGTCCATCTACTTCTGCGCGATGCTCAGCATCTTCAAGGCGACCTTCACCTTCGAGGTGATCATTTACTTCTGCCTCAACAACAGAATCTGGAACTGGAATATCTAAATCATCAATGAGTTTCTTGAGCAGTAGGTCGCGTGCCTGAGTTCCTTGTTCCATCTTCTTCACGCGCTCTAAGCGAGTATTGAAATCAGCCTTCAATTCAGCCAATGAATCAAACTCACTAGCAAGCTTTGCAAATGCATCATCGATTGGTGGCAATTCGCGCTCTTTGACAGCCTTGACAGTTACTTCAACATTTCCGCTTTCACCCTCAGCTTGACCTACGAGCTGTGAATCAAATGTCTTTGACTCCCCTGCCGATAAGCCCTCAAGTGCTGCATCTAGGCCATCAATCATGCGATCGGAGCCAACTTCGTAAGAAATATCGTTTGCTACTCCGCCTTCAACTTCTTTTCCATCAATGCGTGCGGTGAGATCAATAGTTACAAAGTCGCCCGTTTTTACAGCGCGCTCAACCAAGTTGAGAGTTCCAAAACGAATACGAAGGTTTTCAATCTGCTCATCGATATCTGAATCAGCAACAACAACATCATCTACAGTGATTTCGATCTTTGAAAAATCTGGGAGTGTGACTTCTGGGCGAACATCTACTTCAACGGTAAAAGAGAGCTTCTCGTTATCGATGTATTCCTTGACCTCAACTGTTGGGCGACCAATCACGAAAATCTTGTGCTCGCGAGCTGCCTGACCATAGAAATCAGGAAGTGCTGAATTGATTGCCTCATCAATTACTGAACCGCGACCAACGCGTTGATCGATCATTGATGATGGAATTTTACCTTTACGAAATCCAGGAATATTTACCTTTGATGCAATCGCCTTATATGCATTATCTACATGTGTTGTGAGTTCTGAATATTCAACATCTACAGCTAGACGAACACGAGTTGGTGACAAAGTTTCGACCGTGCTCTTCACAATTACTCCTTCAAAAAAAGTCTGGTCGGGGCGGGGAGATTCGAACTCCCGGTCTCCTGCTCCCAAAGCAGGCGCGCTAGCCACTACGCTACGCCCCGA
>CAIZPZ010000174.1:0-6904 GCA_903934975.1 uncultured Actinomycetes bacterium
AAGTCTGTTTCCTAGAACGTGGACGTATCCTGGAGTGGGGAAAGCCAGAAGAAATTTTGGAAAACCCTAAGAAGCCACAGACGCAAGAATTCCTCAAGCGAGTCCACGAAGCGGGCCGTCTGTAGTGCTTGGCTACAACTTCGAAATAGTTGAAGGTTCCCCTAATTCGCGTGTGATTTTGCATGTCCCCCACTCTGCAACATTTATTCCACCAGATGTTCGCGCAGATATTCTCCTTACCGATTCCCAATTGAAAAACGAACTCGATTCAATGACGGATACAAAGACAGAAGAGATTGCACGATTAGCAGCCGGTCGATGCGCAATCAAACCGTGGCTTTTCATCAATAAATATTCACGCCTTGTTATAGATCCTGAGCGCTTTCCAGATGATCGCGAAATCATGAACAAAGTCGGTATGGGCGCTGTGTATCGCAAGACATCAACGGGGGAAGATCTACGTTCACCAGATTTTGCGGGCGAGAAAGAATTACTTGATAACTATTTTCATCCATATGCAAAGGCCATTACAGATCTTGTCTCGCAGCGTCTAAACAATGCGGGCAAAGCTGTGATTCTCGATATTCATTCGTATCGACCAGAACAACACGAAAACGCGGTCAATCATGGGCAGAAACGTCCAGCGATGTGTATCGGTACTGACTCATTTCATACTTCGCCCCAACTCAAAGAGTTAGGAATCAAATCTTTTGCACCTATTGGTGATGTATTTGAGAACGAGCCATACGCTGGAACCTATGTCCCCCTCAAGCATTATGGAGTTGATACATTCGTTCAAGCGATGATGATGGAGACTCGAGCAGATACATTCTTAGATGAAAATCTAGAATTTCATGCAGGGTCAAAAATAGTGATTGATTGTCTATCGAGCCTTATCGTAGGCGCGCAACTCTTGAAGTAATTCAAAACCAACCTTTTCATACAAACGCTTAGCTGGTGCATTCGCTGCAAAGACTCCTAAGCCAACTCGAGAAACGCCTAATGAATTTAGACGAGAGAGCATTCCTTGCATCAGCTCTGCTCCTATCCCCTTACCGCGCGCATCTTCTGCCGTAACAATGGAGGCAAACATGTGATGACCGCTTCTCCACTTAGCAACTGTTCCCAGTGAAAGTAACTCCCCTTCACTACTGCGCACGCATCCCCAAAAAAGTGATTCGGGATCACCTGAGCGCACGGACAAATTTGGTGAATATGTATCAATAAAAGAATCAATCTCTGCGCCATCTTCGATTGTTTCTCCCAATGGGTATGTCGCATGAGGCGCAGTATCGGCTGCATAGACATCCCAGTTCCCATCGACGGTGTAACCAGGTGGAACTTCTGTCTTTGATCGACGAGTTACAGAACAATCATCCCAATCTGGATTCCAATAAGGTTTTAGTCCAAAACCCATGCCAAAGTATTTTTCGTCATAAATCGTTAGAGAAAGGTTGCCATCACTTCGCGCTGCGCTAGTAAAGAGATGAGCAGGGCAATAAAGATCAAAGAGTTCTGCAACCTTTGGATCATATGTTGCCCATTTCTGGGCAACTTCAAAACTATCGGTGAATTCGTAACTCACGCGTTAGTCCAAAAAGAAATCCAACAAGAAGTCCTTAGTTCCAGGAACGACGGAGTATTTATCAAGGTCGGTAATTCCCTCTGATGCAAGTACTTCGTCATCGACAAAGAAATTACCTGTGCAATCTGCAGCTGGGCGATTCAAAATTATGTAGGCCGCATCTGCCAAAATTTCAGGCGTTCTACATGCCGCAGTATCAACACCTGGAATCATTGCAAGGGCTGCAGTATCAATTGCCGTGCGTGGCCATAGCGCATTGACACCAATGCCATCGCGCTTGAACTCTGCAGACATTCCAAGAACACACATACTCATGCCGTATTTAGCCATTGTGTAAGCAACATGATTTTTGAACCAGACAGGTTTCATTGAAAGTGGCGGCGAAAGATTGAGAATGTGAGGGTTGCGACCATCTGCAGCGGATTTTTTCAAGTGTGGAATAACTGCTTGAGAAGTAAGGAATGTTCCACGCACATTGACATCAAACATTAGGTCAAAGCGTTTTGCCGGTGTTGCCTCTGTTTTGGTCAAATTGATAGCGCTGGCATTGTTGATCAAGATATCGATGCCACCAAATTCGCCAGCGGCTTGCGCCACTGCTGCCTCAATCGCATTTTCATCCCGCAAATCACATTGAATAGGAAGTGCAGTACCACCCGCGGCCTTTATCTCCTCAGCTGCTGAATAAATAGTTCCAGGCAACTTTGGATTTACTTGCGCAGTCTTTGCTGCAATTGCAATTGATGCGCCATCACGCGCTGCGCGAAGTGCAATTGCTAAACCAATACCGCGAGAGCCACCGGTGATAAATATCTTCTTACCTGATAGATCTCCGTTGATACTCATTTGCTACCTCTCTTGGCCATAAAGTTCATAAATGCTTCCATCGCTTCCTCAGATTGCAAAGCCATAGAAAATAGTTGGAACTCCGCGCGCATTACCGCTGCAACTGAATCGTGTTGGCGCGCTTTGAGTAACGCTTTCGTATTGATAATTGACTGCGGTGGTTGCGCCGCAATTTGTTGAGCAATCTTCATCGCTTCGCTGTATGTATCGGTAGCAATTGTTGCAACGAGTCCCATCTCTTTCGCTTCATCAGCGCCAAATGCTTCACCCGTGAGAAATATCTTTGCCGCTCTTTGATACCCGACCAATTGCGGAAATAAATAACTTGATCCAGCCTCTGGTACTAATCCCAGCGAAGTAAATGGCATTGAGAAATTAGCACTTGGGGATGCAACGACAACATCGCAATGCAAAAGCATCGTTGTTCCAACACCAACGGCATTTCCTTTGACGGATGCAAGAAGTGGTTTAGGAAAATTGAGGAGCGCTCCTAAGAAATCAGCAACATCTGAATCTTCATCCGTTGGAGGATTCTCCATAAAATCTTTGATGTCATTACCTGCTGTGAAATGATCACCTTCTGAAGTGATAACAACGCATCGAATTCCAAAATCCCCGGCAGCATCATTCAAGCCCTTGGCGAGCTCGGCATACATCGCACGGGTCAGGGCATTCATCTTCGCAGGGCGGTTGATGGAGAGTGCTAGCACTCCCTCGCTCCTCGAAACCAAAATTTCGCTCATGCGCTCATTCTAGGGGTGCCAGTAGGCAATTTTCTGGTGCATACTCTTAGTCAATACCCCGGAGAGGTAAAGAAATGGCACGCGATATCACAATAAGTAGTCGAGAACTGTCCCCCTTTGAAAAATTAGTTCTAGAACTGGTTTGCGAAGGAAAGTCCAATGCAGCGATTGCAAAAGAGACTGCCCATACAGAAAAAGTTATTGAAAATACTGTCAGCCGTAGTGCGCAAGTTTTTGGAATCAAATCAGATAGCGATACAAATTTGCGCGTTCTTTTAGCACTTGCATATAGAACACATCATGGAGATCAGGCATTCGATAAGTTACAAGTTGAATGTTCGCATCATGAAATAGGAGCTGATGGTCGTTCATTTTGCAATCGCGTAATTCAGTAGTAGGGATTTCCCTGTTTCCTGAATCACTCTGTTCTCAGGGCTAACACTCAAAGATTTTGAATATCTTTTTACCGAGTGATACCCCTCGGCTTTTCATCTAAACACGCATATTTGTAAGAGTTAACTGTCCTTGCATCTCATTAGAGATGACTAAAAGGGAGAGTTACATGAAACGTAGAACTTTTGATCAGATCGTGACTTTTGTAGGTTTCGGTCTCAGTGTTTTCCTATTCATCGCAGCAGGCCTTCTCAACTGGGGAGCAACATTTGCAGATGGCGCAGTGAAATCACAACTAGAGGCACAACAAATTGTTTTTCCTGCAAGTAATGGTGATCCTGAAGTAGATGCGGCCACTGAGGCATTTTTCGCAGCTAATGGCGAAAAAATAATGACAACAGGTAAGCAAGCACAGATGTACGCCGATTATTACATCGGTTATCACTTATCAAAGATGCCCACATATGCAGAAGCAACTGCCCTCAACCGAAGTGCAGCGGGATTAGCAGCTGCAAGTCCTGCAAATGCTGACCTACAAATAGCAGCAGGTAAGGCAGCAGCAACAGTTGAAACTGTATTCAAAGGCGAATCACTTCGCGGAACTCTTCTTACAGCATATGCATTTTGGGAACTTGGACAGATTGCCTTGATCTCTGCAGGAGTTGCACTCCTAGGTGGATTCTTGATGCTACTTCTCTCAATCGCTGGGTTGATTCATCTTCGTCGCACTCCTATGGATGCGACGATTTAACCCTCAACTCTCCGTGAGGGGAAAAGGAAAACCCCCGCTTCCAGTAATGGAATGCGGGGGTTTTTCAATCCCTAGATACTAGCTCTGTAATTTTCCAGAGATAAAATCTTCAGTCTTATCATGTGCCTGCTCATCTGTGTATTGAACAGGTGGTGTCTTCATAAAGTAACTAGATGGTGAAAGAAGTGGTCCACCAATCTTGCGATCTAGGCCGATCTTTGCACAGCGAAGCGCATCGATGATTACGCCTGCAGAGTTTGGTGAATCCCATACTTCTAGCTTGTATTCCAAGTTCAATGGAACGTCGCCAAATGCGCGGCCCTCAAGGCGAACATATGCCCACTTGCGATCATCGAGCCATGGAATGTAATCCGATGGTCCGATGTGAACATTCTTTGCACCCATATCGTGGTCGAGTTGGGATGTAACCGAGTTTGTTTTTGAAATCTTTTTGGATTCAAGACGATCACGCTCGAGCATGTTCTTGAAGTCCATATTTCCACCAACATTGAGCTGGTATGTGCGATCTAAGTGAACGCCGCGATCTTGGAATAACTTAGCCATGATGCGGTGAGTGATTGTCGCACCAACTTGGCTCTTAATGTCATCTCCAACAATTGGGAGTCCAGCCTTTGTGAACTTATCTGCCCATACTGGATCAGATGCGATAAATACTGGAAGTGCGTTGACGAATGCACATCCTGCATCAATTGCACATTGTGCGTAGAACTTAGCCGCTACTTCAGAACCCACAGGCAAGTAACAAATAAGTACATCTACTTGCTCTTCCTTCAGGGCTGCAACAACATCGACTGCTTGCGCATCTGATTCCTTGATTGTTTCGCGATAGTACTTACCAAGACCATCATGTGTAACACCGCGTAGTACGGGAACACCAGTCTTAGCGACATCGCTAAATTTAATTGTGTTGTTCTCACTCGCCCAAATTGCATCGGCTAGATCGAGTCCAACTTTCTTTGCATCGACATCAAAGGCTGCAACGAACTTGATGCTGGAGATGTGGTATCCCCCAACAACTGCGTGCATAAGACCTGGGATCTCTTGATCAATGGCCGCATCCTTGTAATAAGTAACGCCCTGTACTAATGAGTTAGCGCAGTTTCCAACGCCAACGATTGCGACACGGATGTCACCTTTACCTGTTGTGATATTCACTCTATTTCCTCTCGGTTTTGATCATGTCTTCAAGCCAGGCAATTTCTCGCTCAGCTGATTCCAACGAGTGACGTCGCCACTCTTCTAGATATCGATCGATTCCCACTGGTGATTTCTCGAGTTCACCACGTAGGAGTTCTGCTTTCTCCTTGAGACGACGATGACGTCCCTCAAGAATTCTCACTCTATTTTTTGTAGATGTTGGGCTAAAAAATGCGAAACGGATTTCAAATCCTTCATCTTCCCAAGTATCAGGAGTAACAGTGTCTGTCAGACTTTCAAAGCGAGCGCTACCTTTTTCTGTAATCGCGTAAACAATGCGAGCGCGACGAGTTGTACTTGCAACAAGTGATTCTTCAATCAGGCCGGCATCGAGCATGCGACGAAGTTGCGGATAGAGCACTGAAAATGAGAGGGCTCGAAATGGTCCGTAAATAGAGATCATTCGCTTGCGCAGTTCGTAGCCATGGAGCGGGCTTTGAGCCAGGAGGCCTAGGAGGGCGAATTCGAGGGTCTCGCTACGTGAGCGCATCGCACCGCCTCCTGCCTTATTCCGAGTTATATATCCATTCGATATATCGAAGCGCTATTCAAGTCGATACTCCCCCAGCGTGCAAGTTGGAAACACCCTTGGAAAAGATGACCTTGGTAACCCCTATTTAGCCCTCTAGTTAGCCCCTCTGAGGAGCGTGGCGTACGCACAGGTATCAAAGTCGCCAGGCTTACCCTTATTCCAACCTTCCCCACTACTAGCAGATCGATTCTTGGAATCTTCTGAGAGGTCGACCTCGATTGGAAGGAAAATATGTCTCTACTCTCGTGGAAATTACATGGCAATGGAAAAAGTGTCTCATCGGGTGAAGTTGTATCTACAGATGAGCGCCTCACATGGCCTCGCACCATCGGTGTGGGCTTGCAACATATCGCCGCAATGTTTGGTGCAACCTTCTTGGTCCCAATCATTACTGGTTTTTCTCCAACGACAACACTCTTCTTTTCAGGAATTGGAACCATCCTCTTTCTGATCATTACTCAAAATAAAGTTCCGAGCTACCTCGGTTCCTCTTTTGCATTCTTAGCACCAATCGCTGCAGCAAAAGCTGGCGGTGGAATGTCAGCAGCCCTCGGTGGCGTAGTTGTCACTGGTGTCATCTTGGCAATTGTTGGTCTCATCGTTCGCCAAGCAGGTATTGGTTGGATCAACTGGATGCTTCCACCAGTTGTGACCGGAACAATTGTTATGGTCATTGGTCTCAACCTCGCAGGCGCAGCTAAAGGCAACTTCGAAAAGGGTCCAATCATTGGTGTAATCACACTTGCATCCATTGGAATTATCTCTGCTGCATCTCGCGGCTTCCTCAATCGCATCAGCATCTTTGCAGGCCTTGTTATCGGCTACGTTGTTGCATA